>RFIF01000150.1 GCA_003695655.1 Cyanobacteria bacterium J069 | reverse complement strand
TTCCAATAATCAGCAGCAGCAGCGCCCACAGATCTGGGCTGAGGCCGCCGGTCCAGTTGCTGGCAAATAGCGCAGAGGCCAAGTTGACGATTGTGGCCACAGAAATCCACGCCAGGTAGATACTGAAGGGAACATGGGCATTCCAGCGGCGATCGCGTGCTACTCGCCCTTGCCCAATGTCCAGCCGCAGATAGGCGAAAATCAGCGATCCCAGAATCACCAGCATTGCCAACGTCGATGCCCAAAACTGCTGGAAGGTAAACAGATAGATCCAAACAATCTGCGCCACGCACGCCACAATCAGCAGCGCGTCGGTGTGTAAAATCGCCGCGTCGCCTGTCCGGGCGGGACGGATCTGGTAGATGCCGTAGGCGATCAGCCCGACATAAATCAAGCCCCAGATAATAAAGGCGTAGCTGGCGGGCAAAATTCGCACGTCCTTCAGCAGCGTGTTGGCAATTTCGCCGACGTTGACGCCGCCGGGTGGGTTCGTGTTCGACAGCGTGTTCACTGCCAGGGTGCCCAGGATGGCCAGGGGTGTGGCGATCGCCAGCACGGTTCCGGTCGTCGATTTTGGGGTTGATGATGTCATAGCGCTCCTGTCTCCGGGGCCAGGTTCCGGCATTTCCCTTCATGCTACGAGAAGCTGGCCCCCAAAAAACGGGAAGCCCGAATGCCGAATCAATTACGCCAGATCAATTACGCCGGATAAATCCGCAGCCGTCGATTTGGCTCATCGCCAAAGCTGGAAGACTTGAGGTGGTAATGTTCCACTAGCTCATGCTGCATCTTGCGCACCTTAGCCGAACGGGGCAGCAGTTCCACAGGTTGCCCTTTGGGAATCACAATCTGCTCTACCGCTAGCCGCGCTTCCTCCAATGCCTCGATTTCGTCTTCGTCACCGCTGCGCGAAAACAGGTTGAGGTTGATCGGCTCTTCCAGGTAGGCATCTTCCATCTTCAGCATCCGCTGGAGAGCGCGGATAATCTGCGGCATACTGTTGGACTTGACCGTGAAGATGGAAAGCTGGCGGCTCTTGGCAATTTGTCGCAGCTTAGAGTGGTTCTTGATGTGCGATCGCAGCGCCAGCACCACATCCGCCCCGTCCAAGTCTTTCGTCAGCACGATCGGCAGGTTCAGCGTGTGAATCACCTGATCGACCAGATGCCGGCTGACAGCGTAGGGATAGATATGCAGCGGCAGATCTTCGCCGTTGGGGCCCGCCGTGGGCAGTTCGCTAAACGGGTCGGCCTCAGCCGTGAGGAGCGATCGCTCTAACGAGTCATTCAGCATTTGGTCAAAGGACTGGCGCTCCGGCGACAGCAGGCTGCTCATGTTATCTGTCGTGTCGCGAGGGAACCGCGCTACCCGGTCATAGCGCGGTGCTGGCAGCGGCACCATCTGCCCCGACGATCGCCAGCCTGCCAGCCGTGAACCCCCTTCGCGAATCGAAGTGCCGCCGCTATCGCCAAAGGGGAGCGATCGCACGGGTTTGGGGTCTAGCCCCGGGCCGCCCTGCTCGTGGGTAATCGTCACCTCGCCCGCATCGTTGACCTCGCGCACTTGCGGATTGGGCAGGCGACCCCGCAGCAGCGCATCCACCGTGTCCGCCACGGATTCATGCACCACCCACTTTTGCCGCTCCAGCATTTCCACGGCAATGTCAAACGTCGGCGGCGCTTTGCGCTCCAGCACACTTTTCTGGCTGCCCCGGCGGCGGGCTTCCTCGTCGCCCAACGTCACAGACTGAATGCCGCCCACTAGGTCTGACAGCGTGGGGTTTTTCATCAGGTTTTCGATGCGGTTGCCGTGGGCGGTGCCAATGAGCTGCACGCCACGCTCGGCAATGGTGCGGGCTGCCTGGGCCTCTAGCTCCGTGCCGATTTCGTCAATGATGATCACTTCCGGCATGTGGTTTTCCACCGCCTCGATCATCACCTGGTGCTGGTTTTCGGGATGGGCCACCTGCATCCGCCGCGCCCGGCCAATAGCAGGATGGGGAATGTCGCCGTCGCCCGCCACTTCGTTGGACGTGTCGATGATCACGACCCGCTTCTCCAGCTCATCCGCCAGCACGCGGGCAATTTCCCGCAGCGCTGTGGTTTTGCCAACGCCCGGCCGCCCCAGCATCAGGATTGAGCGTCCCGATTCCACCAGCTCGCGGATCATGCCGATGGTGCCGTAGACTGCCCGCCCAACGCGGCAGGTGAGACCAATGATTTCGCCAGAGCGGTTGCGGATAGCGCTGATGCGATGCAGCGTTTTCTCAATACCCGCTCGGTTGTCGCCGCTGAAGTGGCCCACCCGGTCGATGCAGTGCTGCAAGTCGGCCTTGGCGATCGCCGCTTCAGCAAGGTATTCAGATTTGCCAGGAAACCGGGCTTCAGGGCGGCGGCCCAGATCCAGCACCACCTCCACCAGCACATTGCGCTGGGGGTGCTGATCCAGGCGATCGCGAATGGAACTCGGCAAAATCGCCAGCAGCTGATCCAGATCATCGGTAATTTGCAGCGGTTTGGCAGGGCTGGCCTCCCCAGCCGCAGCAGGTGTGACAGCAGGGCGATGCTCGGCAGACTCGTTCCCGTTAAATGTCATAAGAGGTTGCTAATAGATAACGAACACGGTCGGTGGAAAAATCGCAGACAGCGCACCTAGCGCCGTATTGCACCAAGAGCTGAAGGATTGAAACTGGAGAACGCTCATGGCCGGATACCCAAAACTGAACTGTTGATACTGTTGATACAACTGAAATGAAATCAAACCTTAAACCGCAAAGCTACGCTGTCTTGGCGCGAAGCCAGAGGTTGCCCTCATCCGGGCTTGGGCAAAATGGGAATCGTGTCCAGCGCGGGCTTGTGGCTGAGTGCCACCGCTACCGCCGACTCATCGGCGCATCCTTTAAGCTGAGTCACTAGCGTCCGGGCCTGGGCCACGGCCTGGGCTAATAAGTCGGCATGGCGTTCTAAATGAGCGAGGGATGGCTCAATGGCGGTCTGAGGCGTGATAGACCGGCCCAGAGACACAGGATCATCAGGAGAATCGTAAGAACCAAGATGACTTTGATAGCTGCTTGAATTACTCAGGGGTGCATTGGTTTGAGCGGCAGAAACCGCCTCAAGGAGAGGAGCACTGCGGGCATCGAGCCGCTCGAGAATGGGCGACAGCAGCACCCGGGCATAGCTGCCATAGGCTACACCAGCGATAAATTTTGAGGGGAATGACGATTGAGGGGGTGCAGTCGTGCAATGATCGCCCACGGTCTCTTGTCGATACAACAAGCCTAGCGCGTGCAGCTTTGGAACGGTGTGGCGATTGGTGCCACCAGCCAACTGCACATAGCCCGGCAACCCCGCCGCCAGGACTTTTTGCCCCAGCTTGACGGTGGCGCGAGTCGCGCCATCCCCAATATCTCCGCTCATGGGCCGCCCGTCCGTTTGCCAGACTACAGGACAGGCTAACGGGGCGCTGGGTGGCGAAATGTAATCGTAGAGCGATCGCAGATAATCGATCAGCCCATCTCCATCGGGGCAGCTAATGGCGACCAGCCTGAGCCGGGACGCAGCCGGGGCGATCGCCTGCCACAGCCGCCGAAATTCTGACAACCTCCCCACCTGCGTATGAATTTCTACCGCATCCACCTCGGCCAACAGTGCGGGAATCATTCCCGGCGTAATCGCGGTAGCTTGCGTGGTAATTTGTTGAATCGGGCAGAGCGGCAGGCAGCGCCCACAGCCATAGCAGCGGCTGGCAATGACGCCGGAGTGGCCGTCGGCGGATCGGTCGAAGGTAATGGCCTGGGCGGGGCAAATCGTTTCGCAGGGGCGGGGACAGTCGGCAGGGCAGCGCGCCGGGTCAAAGACCGCCTTGCGGAAGTGGGGGTCTTCGCCGTCGTTGAGGCTGACCATCAGCCAGGGCAAGCGATCGCACCCCAATCGCAGGGCTGCTTGCAGACCCTCCTGCGCAGCATGAATCACCGCCGGGTCTGCCGCGACATCAACACAGTCAGCGCCCGCTAGCGCATAGGCCAGGGTTAAATTCCGAATGGCAGGGAGGTGCTGAAAGCTGGCTCCGCAAATTAACTTGAACCAGCGACCCTCCCTTAGAGACTGCAAGGGAGTGTACAAATCGGTTGCCCTGACTGAAGCAGCAGGGGAGCAAAGAACGAGGATGGCACCCTCTGGCGATGAACCCAGAGCTTGCACAAAAATCATGCACCCGGATGGGGATCACCCACCTTGGCCCTCAGTGTACTACAAAAAAGTCTTGCGAGAAGGGCGTCAAAACCTTTTGCAGCAAACTTTCCAAGACAAAAGTTAAGAGCGATCCCCAAATCTAGGGGGCGATCGCCCAAGGTCTGCCAAAACCGACTATATGTCGCGGTCTATGTCGCGGTCGGATAGCGCCCCAGTAAGGCTCAAACTCCTTGAACAGAGACGCTCAGGCAGCCGCCAGAATATCTTTTAAAGGCTTCCAGGTAAACTGGCGATCGCCCCCCAACTCCAGCACCACCTTGAGGCGCGGGTCAGTTTGCGGCAGCGTCACCAAAAACTCCAGCTCCGAGCGCGACAGAATATGCCCTTCTAGCATCCAGATCACCAGTCCCTTTGCGCCCTTGGGCAGGCTGTCTGCCTGATAGGTAGCGATCGGCGGCACAAAGTAGCGATAGCCCACAGAGCCTTCCCGTCCCAGGGTTTTCTTGCCCAGGTGGGGCGGTCGCACACCGTGGACATCCAGCAGGTAGGACGATAAATCCCCCAGCCCGCGTGCCGTAATATTCAAAACGCCGTAGCCCGCGCCCCGCAGCCGCCGCTGATAGCGACCTTCCAGCCCGCCCTCTAGTGGCACATAGACTCCCAGCGTGCCCGATGCTTCCAGAGCGCGAATGAAGGACTTGCCAGAGGTGATGAGGGTAAGCGGATTGCCGAGGATAGACATGGTGGGAAGGGTTGGGGGTTAGGGGTTGGGGGTTAGGCGAGGGCCCAAAACCGCACTAAACAAAACTTTAGCATGGGCTAGATTCGTGGTGGAGGGCAGAGCGATTAGATTTTGCAGGGGTGAGGGTGGGCGATCGCCTATCAATCTTTGCCGTTGTTCGACAAACCAATTCCCCTACACCCCATCCTCCAGCAAACCGCTAGCGCGTCTAGCATCCCTCATCCCTCCCCCCTGCCTCTATCGCTCCAGCTCCTCAATCCGCTTGGGCACGCCCGCCGTCAGCACGTCATGACCTGTCGGCGTCACCAGCACGTCGTCTTCGATGCGGATGCCGATGCCGCGCCAGCGTTCGGGTACTTCCGGCTGTCCCTCGACGGGCTTGATGTTGGGGCCAATGTAGATGCCCGGTTCTACCGTGGTAACGTGACCTGGCTCCAGGTTGTGGGCCGTGTCGCCGTGGGCATAGACGCCGACATCATGTACATCCAGCCCCAGCCAGTGTCCGGTTTTGTGCATGTAAAAGGGCTTGTATTTCTCTTCTTTGATGATTTCTTCAATGTCGCCCTGGAGCAGCCCCAGATCTAGCAGCCCTTCGACGATGACGCGGACGGCCGTGTCGTGCATCTGGCTGTAGGGATTGCCGGGAGCCACCTGGGCGATCGCCGCTAGCTGGGCCCGCAGCACAATGTCGTAGAGAATTCGCTGCTCGTCGGTAAACCGGCCGCTGACGGGGAAGGTGCGCGTGATGTCGGAGTTGTAGTACTCGTAGGCACAGCCCGCATCGATCAGCAGCAGGTCGTTTTCCTGAATCTGGCGCGTGTTCTCGGTATAGTGCAGGATGCAGGCGTTGGCCCCGGCGGCAACGATGGAGGGATAGGCGGGGCCGATCGCCCCGCTGAGCCGGAAGGTGTGCTCAATTTCAGCTTGCACCTGATATTCATAGACGCCGGGCTGGGCGTAGGCCATGGCGCGATTGTGGGCGGCGGCGGCGATGTCGGCGGCTTTGCGCATCCGCTCCAGCTCCGCAGGGGATTTGATTTGCCGCAGGGAATGCAGCGTCGGGGCGGGGTCTTCGATTGCCGTGGGGCCCGTGCCGCGCCGGGGATAGCCGCGCAGTAGGCGCTGCCAGAGTCCGAGCACTTTATCGTTGAAGGGGCGATCGCGCCCCAGGCGGTAATAAATCCGGTCGGCCTTTTCGACGTACTGCGTCAGCTTTTCGTCCAGTTCCTCGATCGGATACACTGCATCGGCTCCAAACCGCTCCTTTGCAGCGTCTACGCCCACGCGATAGCCCGACCAGGTTTCCTTGTCTGGGTCTTTGGGGCGCACAAATAGCACAAAGTGATGCTCCTCGTGGTGAGGAGCCAGCACGGCCACAGCTTCTGGCTCATCGAACCCGGTCAGATAGAAGAAATCGCTGTCTTGCCGAAAGTTGTATTCCACATCGTTGTGCATGACGGCTTGGGGCGCACTGCGAAAAATCGCCGTGCCCTTGCCGATTTTGGCC
>RFIF01000149.1 GCA_003695655.1 Cyanobacteria bacterium J069 | reverse complement strand
GCTCAATCAGCGATCGCACCAGCGGCAAAAACAGCGGATTGGGGTTTTCCGTCATCACCAGCAGGCTCTGGCGCTGGAGTGCGGGCGAAAAGTCATACAGCATCGGCGCTAGCACCTCGCCCACACCCCTGGGGTCAATGTGGCTGAGCAGCTCAATGCAGGACTGCTTATCGGCATCCGTGCCATTTCCCAGCGCTTCGATCACTGCTCGCTTAAAGGTGCGCAGATCCACATCCGAGAGGCTGAGTTCGCCCCGGTCGGCACTGATCACTAGGAGATCGACATAGCGCGATCGCAACAGCCACACCGTCAAAAACCACAGCGCCCCGCACAGCATAATCTGAAACATGAACACCAGGCTTTCGGCATCTTGCAACGCAGCCGCGTCGCTGCCATCAAAGAAGCGCCGACAGAGCCACAGCGTCGTCAGCATCCCCACCCCCGTCAGCCCGGAGGAAAACGGCTCGGCAATGCCCCGCACAATCGACTGCACGCGACTGCGGTCGTTATCAGGCACCGGCTGAAACAGAATTGGCCCCGTGCTAGCCAGCACCGTATACCGCAGCAGCTCATCGGCAAATTTCAGTAATAAGATGCCGATAAACAGGCTCAGCCAGCCCATCATCGACACCAGGCTAACCAGGAAAATGAGCGCAGGCAGCGCCATCGTCACCACAAACACGCCCAGTCGCTCGATCGCCCGACTGGAGACAAACCACTGAACCAGCAGCTCAAACGTGCCCAAAATTGCGCTAAACAATGCCAGAAAATCGGCAAGCTGCTCGCCGCTGACTCGTCGCTCTAGCTGCGCCAGATATTGAAAATCCAGCAGCAGCCACAGCACTTGCGCCATCACAAAGAACGCCACCAGCAAAATGACGTAGCGCTGAAGCGGTCGCCGCAGTCGGCGTGTGGTGAAGTCGGGCTGTCGCTCTTGTAGCAGTCGCCGGGGCGAGTCAGGGAAAAACTGGCTGTAGGACTGGCTGATGCGGTATAGCACTGCCGCGCCGATCATCAGCATGAACCCCGCCATCAGCACAATATTGTTTAGCCCGACGAGCGATCGCAGCACAGGCAGCGACAGCCCGCTTAGCACGTCTGCCAGCAGCACCCCGCTGCTAATCATGGGATAGGCGCGTTTGATCTCGCGGATATTGAAAAGCTGGTTGGCTGTAATTGAGGTCGTCAGCTCATTGAGGACGTAGATCGCCTCCATCCACAGCCGCATTAGAAATACGCTGTAGCCCATCATCAGCGGCATCGCCAGCCCCAGACGAAACAACGGCAAAGGCAGCGCCATCAGCACCGCGATGACGACAATGACCTGACGCAGGGGCAAAAACTTTTGCAGCAGCGAGTAAAAGAAGCCCAGCACCGTGCCAATGCCCGCGCTGACGATGTAAATCCAGGGCAGGGAGTTTGCGCCGTATTCATCCAAAAACAGCGCCGCAATACTGACCTCAAGCCACAGCACGCCAATGGAGGTCGCGGTGTAAAAAGCAAACATCAAAAACGTGCGCTCGCTTTCCTCGGGGCGCAGGTTTAGCCATTGCAGCAAGATTCGCCGGGAGGGCAGCCGAGATTTTGTTGGTGAGGTTGTGCGCGATGATCCACCCATCCGTGCCATGCTGTCCAGGGAACCTGTAAAAGAAGCGATGCCTTACATCTTATGCAAGTTATGTAAGCCTGAAGCCGTTTCCACCTATGTTTTGCCCATTTTTTGAAGGATATTCTCTGGTTGCCTCGCTGGGCCCGCAGAGAAGGCGCTGCCTGGGCTGGAGATGAGGCAAGCGGTGGAAGGCGATCGCCCTATCTCCCGCGTCCCATATCTCGCGCCCCCACACCCTACGTCTCATATTCTCTGTTTAGGAACATTCAGCAACTAGAAACCGCTGCCTTCAGCGTTCCCAAATGCCTCACGACAGATGCAGTTTCAGAAATTTTACTGTTCAAAAAATTAAGTTAGGGCGATGCTGCTAGTTTGGGGCGATCGCCAGACAGCAAGTGCAGTATCGTAGACTACAGGATTGCAGATCGCACGTTATCTAAGAGATGAAGGGACTCAATAAAGAGGACTAAAGAGGACTCACTGGCTCACTGCAACCGGGCGATTTGCTATCGGCAAGGGCAAGTTGATCTTGAAGTTGATCTTGAAGCGGCAAGCACTTGCAGACAGGTATTAAATTAGTTAAAAGAGGAAAACACTTTTGAGCTCAGTTCCCTTGAAACGGTAAGGGAGCAATCGTGCGGAAAAGGCGCATCAAGACAAGGTCAGCATTCCAGCATGCCATTGTGCCGCATTTATGCTTTAGCCTTGGTCAGAGAACAGGGAGGCATATCTCGGTTCTCAACCCCTAACCTGTTTACTCATCTGTTCACTAATCTGCCGAAGAATCTGCAATGTTGCGGATATCCTGGAGCAGCAGATCAAGATGAGACTCGGCAGGAAGTTCCACAGGGGGTGGGGTAGGCTGCTTTTTGGGTTTTGCAGGAGCGTCTTCTGGCTGAGTTGCCTGAACAATCTCCTGAACCAACAAGTCTAAGTAGGAGTCCATAGAGTATTTTCTCTTATCTATATGTCAGCGTAGCTTTGTCCACAGAATCCTACCTCCTTATTTTGACTGAACCTGAATGGGTGAATTTAGTCATCTGTTACGGATGTAACCGGTAATTTGGTCACTTGGGGCGGGTAGTCTTTACAAAAGTCTGGAGCAGCAGCCGACCAAATTCTTTGAGTTTTGTAAGCCAGGACAATCAAGGGATCAAAAATTAAATTCATTCCCAAAGAAATTAATGTTGGGAAGGCGTCGTCTGATGATGCCGATAGAGCAAAAAGCCTGACACTATCAGCGCGATCGCACTGAGCAAATGCACTGTGTTAAACGGGGTGCCAGGAAAGAACCATGAGTCGGTGCGCAGGAACTCCAAAAAGAAACGTCCCAGTGGATACCAAATAAGATAAACCAACAGCAGGTCACCTGGCCGTAGCTGGTGAGCAAAACGACGGAAAATCCAGAGCAGCAGCAAGAAGCCCATCAGATTCCAAAGCGATTCATAAAGAAATAGTGGGTGAAATCGAGTGCTCTCAGGATATAGGCCGATGTCGTCGTAAGGCGGGATGCGGCGATTTTTGAGGGGGTCGGTGCTGTAATCGATGGCTAGACCCCAGGGCAGATTGGTCGGCGGCCCATAAAGTTCCTGGTTGATAAAGTTTCCCCAGCGCCCGATTGCCTGGGCCAGCGGCAGTCCCAGGGCGATCGCATCGAGAAACACCAGCGTCGGCAGTTTGCGAATGCGCGTATAGACCCAGAGGGCGATCGCCCCAAACACAAATCCTCCAAAGATGTGAATGCCCCCTTCCCACACTCGGAAAATTGACAGCGGGTCAGCCAGATAGTCCCCCAGGCGATCGCGCGGAGACTGAATAAACACATAGTAGAGCCGCGCCCCCAAAAAACCAGGCACCAGCACCCAAATCAGCATGTCCCAAAAGTCGTCGGACTGCTCTCCCTGGCGCTCTATATACCAACTGGCGATTGTCGCGCCCACGATGACCGCCGTTGCCATCAGCAGCCCATACCAGCGCAGCACAAAGGGGCCAAACTCAAAAATCACCGGGTCAACTGGGGGATGCATACCAAATACCTAGGGCGTTCTCACCATTGATTCGATTTTCACTATATCAATCCCCTCCGTGCTCAAACGCGAATCAACCGCCAGAAGAGACTTTGAGAACCAAATTGTTGTCCGCCGATCCCAAATTAACGGAAAGCTGTTGAAAATTGGGTGACCAATTTACGCGGGGCTTTTCAGGTCTTTGGGCTTTCCGCTTCATCTTGTCTATCTACCTGGCGATCTGCCGACCCATCGGCCTATCTGCCTATCTGCTTATACGCAGGGATTTACGCAAAGCGATCTGCAACAAGGGATACAGTAGACCTTTCTAAAAGCGTGTCTAAAGGCGAGGCTGGGAAGACGTTGTTTTCCCAGCCTCAACATCGTCTCAACGTTATCAAGAGAAGCATAAAGAGAAGCAGATGCCCAGACACCCACAAAGACGCTCACAGAAACCCCACAGAAACGCTCACAGAGACGCTTCACAGAGATGCCCAGTTAACGTCCGGCAGCGAGCTGTCCAGGAATTCCCAAAATGGGACAGGGCGAATCCCCCTTAAGCTTGGCAACCAGGGGATGAGTATTGAGGCTACAGCCTAGCACCATTAGGTCTGCGCCGACTTCTTCTGCCACCTGGCATAACTCGGTAGCCGTCACTCCAAAGCGGAGATGAGCCTCTAGAGAACCGCGCCACTCTTCGGCCAGACAGCGGGCTTGCCACAAAATGCAGTCTGCCTGTTCAAGCAGGTTTGAGTTGGGCCGCTGAGGGGACACCTGACAGTCTGTCAGGCAGGTGGGGTTCTCCTGTTGATGCATCTGAGGATTGATAGAAGGGTTGATGGCTTCCAGGAAGGGTTCGCGAGCCAGTCGAGGCAGGGTTAGGGTGATGCCAGCTAGCTCAGTTTGACGTTCCAGGGTGGCGGTGCGGCGCGATCGCCCTTTCGCGGTGCCTGGGCGGGGCGATCGCTCATGTGCCAGTCGATCCACAACATACACCACATGCACCATCACTTGCTTCTGTGTTGCCAGCCGAGTCTGGTGGGCAATCCACAGCGTTAAATCAAGCGCAATCTGACTATTGGGCGTTCCGTTATAGCCAATGACCAGGTTTACCGTCTCATCTGACTTGGTTTCTGCGGCATCCAGCGCTATTTTTCCAGATGCCAGGAGCATTTGCTCCACTAACTCAGGCTGACCCAAAGCATTTTGCAGACGCATCAGCATCGACTTAATTTTCACAATACTCACCTCGTCAGAACTTAAACCGACAAAAATATAGAGAACTAGAATTCGACCAAAACCAAAGAAAACCAGGTGGAATCAAGCCATAAGCAGGATTAAGGCTAGGTTGTGCCCCACGGCAGAGCGATCTGGCAGACAGGGACTTCTTCAGACCAGGGTTGCCCAAAGACGGTATCGCGCTTTGATTACTCATACTGGATGCTTAGGACAGACAAAAATCGCCCACTAGACAGCCTGCCCACCCCGGCGGCAAGCCCCGAATTGGTATCCAGACATCCGCTATCTGGGCATTCAAATCAAGACAGCGCACCGAACCCCAGCCGCGAGTTTGGCAAGGAGTCTTAGCCTAGCTCTTAGCCCAGCATTGACTTTGTTTAATGAAACGAGATGCCTCTAGCAGAGAATCTCCCAACTACCAACTTCTAAACCCACAACTTCTAAACCCATGCGTAGCCTCCTCAGAAAACGCCACATGTAACGATCCAGCAAGCAAAGCTTGCAAGCTGGAGGCTCTATAAGTTCTGAGGACACTGAATAATTTTGCTTCAGTCTCCTCCCAAAGCCGACGGAGTTAGCTGACGGGCTAGGGCTGAGAGGTGCCCCTCATTGGGTGAAGTAGAGCCAATTGTCAAGAAATCTAGATATAACCAGATTCAATATACGCGGCTGCTCAAAAAGCCGCCCTCTACCCCACGAAAGATACGCCCCAAGGAATGGTTCCTCCGCTTCTGATGTCTTAGTCAACTGAGGCGATCGCCTGGATTCAAGGTTTAGACTGCAAAGACGCAGGTGCGTCTAAAAAAATGCAGGTTTGACTTGATCAAGCGCCTTAATTGCCAGACTCCGAATTAGGCTGATGCATCTAGAGCTGTTCAAACTTACCCTAACAACGATTGTCAGGAATCGTCAACAAAACAAAAGATATCGTTAAGTTACACCAAACGCTCACAAAAAGATCAGCCTCACCTATAAACGCCTAGAGGGAGGCAGGTGAGGCTGGAGACGCAGTTAGGAGGTATCTTGCCTATAAGGCTACTCGCAGATTTTCCAATTTCGCTCTCTTTTAAGGTGTTCTTAAGTTTATGGTGAGGATTTGGCAAAAAGTATTCAAACTTCGTTTCAGAGAATACAAAATTTTACTCTATAAGCATTGGTGCGGCTGGATTAAGCATCAGCCATGTTGCCATCTAAAAGTTTGAAAGATCTGTTTCATGATCACTGATGTTTGGCAATTTAAGCAGGTGCTTCTACATAAATTGCTTAAAAAAGCATAGAAAGCCCTTGAATTAGAATTTGTATCCCATGTGTTAAGGGCTTTAGTCCTAAACGCAATCAATGGTAAGCATTGACATCAATTAATCGTTGGGGCAATGCAACGCAGAGAAACATTTGCCAATGGCTTCTTTTGGTCCTTAGCGGTTGGTTAAATTGAATATTGATTTGGTTATGTTTATTCTGCGTCCTGGCATGTTGGTCTGAAAAACCGGGGAACCGAGAAAGCCTGGGGCAGACACGATTTTATCTACCGAAGACTTTATTTCTGTAACTTTTTCCGGCAAATGCTTCCTAAAGCAACCAGCCGCTGCCGGAAGAGACATCGGCAGCGGCTGGCTGTACCTTAGGCTACGCTCTCAGCGCGCTCAGCTAGAGAGGGTGAGCCAGCGCTTGATAAGCCCTGGCTCAAACGGAGCTTAAGCAGAGGGGGTAATCTTGGCGATCGCCTGAGAGGGCGGCATAACCACCTTCTTCGCAAGACCCAGAGCGCGAAGCACCTGAATTGCCCACCAAGTCATATCAACTTCCCACCAGCGCAAACCAGCCTTAGCCATGTTGGGGTAAGAGTGGTGGTTGTTGTGCCAGCCTTCACCATAGGCAAACAGAGCAGCCCACCAGAGGTTGCGCGAGTTGTCCTCGGACTCAAAGTTGCGGTAGCCAAACATGTGGGTGGCAGAGTTAATAAACCAGGTGCTGTGCCACACAAGGACGGTTCTCAAAAAGATGCCATACAGCACAAACTGCCAGCCACCGAGGGCATAGAGCGCTGCCGCCAGGGGAATCTGCAAGAACAAAAAGTAGCGATCGAGGAACTGGTAGTAGCGATCGCGAGCCATATCCGGTGCAAAGCGGCGGTAAGCGTCTTTGTTAAAAAATTACTCGAAAAGAAAAATCATCCACAGCAGGTGGCTCCACCAAAAGCCAAGGCTAGCGGCGTAGGGATCTTTTTCTTCTTCTTCGGTGTGGGCGTGGTGCAGGCGGTGGCTAGCCACCCAAAAAACGGGGCCACCTTCAACTGCAAGTGCGCCGATTGTAGCCAATACATATTCCAACCACTTGGGCACCTGAAAGCTGCGGTGCGTCAGCAGACGGTGATAGCCGAGGCAAATGCCGATGCTGGCAGTCAGCCAATGCAAAAACAGCAACACGCCAAGGGCAGACCAGGAAAAGTGGAAGGGCGCAGTCAGCGCGAGAATGTGGTACACCCCAAAGAAAAAGACGTGCCCCAAACTCAGTGGGGGTAGCTTGAACCCCTTAAGAGTGGGGCGAACAGAACTCAATGTCATAGATCATCCTTAGTGATGAGGCCTGCATGCCTACTGGGCGATCGCAAAACTTAGGTATTGAACAGGTTCCAGAGAAAAAAGTCAGCAAAATCATCAGAACAGCCAGGAGGTTAAAGGGATTTCCTGAACAGCGCTTACCGATGGGCGTCTCTATAGGTCGCTGGGGTGTATCCTGCCTTTTTGGAAAAGATGTCGCTACAGTAGGGTTAATGCAAGTTCTACTTACACCTTGAGCTTAGCAGCAGATAACGTTTCCTTGCAAGTTTCACTTGCATCTGCCTATGTCCGATCGACGCCACTCCACTCGACAACGTCTGATTCAGGCGGCAGTAGAGCTGTTTATGACCCAGGGTGTGGGCGAAACCACGACTCGTCAAATTGCCGATCGGGCTGAGGTCAACGAGGTCACGCTGTTTCGGCAGTTTGGCAACAAACACGGGCTGCTGCTAGCGGTGATGCAGGACAAAGAAGCCCTGACTCGCCTGGGCATGGCGCTAGGACAGCAGTCTAGCCAGATGGGCAGTGCATCTCAGGCGATCAAGGACTATGCCAGTGTGCATCTGGAAGCGCTGGAACAAATCCAGGAATTCGTGCGATCGCTAATTGGCGAAGCTGGCCACTATCCCGACGAAAACCGGCGGGCGCTGGGACGAGGGCTGGTGCAGGCAAATCGCTATACGGCGCAATATCTGGCGACCGTGATGCAACATGAACAGCTACAGACCCGCTTGCCCACAGAAAAACTGGCCAGCCTGCTTAATAGTATGCTGCTGGGCTATGCCGTGCTGGAATTTACTAGTGAATTTAATGATCTGTGGCAAAACCGCGAAAGTTTTGTCGAGGCGCTGGTAGAACTGTTTATGTATGGGGCGATCGCCCAACCCAGTGTCAGCACCTCTGCCCCACCCCAGCCGGGTTCACCACCTGCGCCCTCGCCCCCGTCGCCGAGCGG
>RFIF01000148.1 GCA_003695655.1 Cyanobacteria bacterium J069 | reverse complement strand
GAGTGACGGGGTGAGGGAGTGACGGGGTGACGGGGTAATGGAGTGACGGGGTGATGAAGCTGAGCTTCTGGTTACGCCAACACTCCAGCACGCCAGCACGCTCTCCGCATCACGCGGCCACCCGCCAATCTTGCCCAAATCGCACGCAGGTCAGCGCCAGCGCAATCTGCTGAGCGGCCAGATACAGGCGCAGCAGCTCATCTTCCTGGAGAGAGAACGACTGACCCCAGCGGAGAGACAGCACCGCAATGCTAGCGCTCTGGAACAACACGGGCAGCACTAGGTGAGCCAGCACGCCGTCTTCGGGGCTTTCGTTGACTTTGACCTGAGGCTTTTGGGTGGCGATCGCCTCTTGCACCAGCGGATCGTCGCCGAGCGCAGGCAGAGCTGTCCCATAGTTCCCTTGCAGCGTGGCGGGTTTGCCCGCTTCCACCAGGTGCAGCGTGCAGCCGTCGGCTTCGTAGGTTTCGCCAAAGGTCTTGGCGATCGCCTCTAGCGCTTGCTCCAGCCCAGTAGCTTCCTGAGTCACTTTCACCAGCGTTCCCAGCAGCAGGGTCTGCGACTGGGCCCGCTTCAGTTCTTCGGCGCGATGCTTTTGCACATCGTAGGTTTCCACCGCCCGCTGCACGACGGCCTTTAGCTCGTTGGGGTCCCAGGGCTTGGTGATGTACTTGTAAACCTGCCCAGAGTTGATGGCGTCCACCAGGTCTTCCACATCGGTAAACCCAGTGAGAATGATCCGCATGGTATCTGGGAACTGGGGCACGGTCTTGCTGAGAAACTCCGTCCCTTTCATCTCCGGCATCCGCTGATCGGAAATGATAACGGCAACCTCGCCTTCGGTCGCCAGCAGGTCTAGCGCCATCACGCCGCTCTCGGCCCGCAGCACGCTAAAGTCGCGGCGAAACGTGCGATACAGCAAATCCAGGTTGTCTGGCTCGTCGTCCACCACCAGCATTTTGGGCTTCTTGGGACGCTCTAGGCTGGCTAACTGGCGACCAATATTTTCTAGCTCTGGCAGTGCAATATCCATAAAACTTTATTACTGCGTTGGGAATTACTGCGTTGGGACTGACTGGCGTGTGAATTTGTTGGGCAATGGGGAAGCTGCTGTGGGCGATGGGCCAAAACTCGGTTGGGCGAGCATTCACCCCCTGTCTTCCAGGGAAGATTGCCCCTCACTCTTCCGAACTAGCAACGGATTTGCATCACTGTGCTTCTAGTGATTTGCATCACTGTGCTTCTAGTTTTGACAGATTTGCCCTAGTTATAACGCTCCGGAAAAAGAAAATTATGAACCGTCGCCCCGATGCTGCCTAAAACCAGGAAAAATCAAGCGCTGTATAGTGGAAGATGCTCTTTGCCCAATTCGTTGGTCAATCTCTTCCTGCCAGGCTAGACACTATGGTAACGCTCCCCCACATTATTCTTCGGGACAACAAAGCGGATGCTGTTCGGAGGTTTCACCCCTGGATCTTTTCGGGCGCAATTAAGCGCATCGAATCAGAGGTTCACGAAGGCGACTGGGTGGAGGTGTATGGCGATCGCGGCGATTTTCTGGCAGCGGGTTTCTACGGCGCGGGCAGCATTGCCGTCAAAGTCGTGTCGTTTCAGCCTGTTGAGTCGCTAGACGCGCTATTTCTAGAACGCTTCCAAAGCGCCTACGCCCTGCGCCAACAGCTTGGGCTGGCAGGAGATGGCCCCACCAACTGCTATCGGCTGATCAACTCGGAAGGCGACGGACTGCCGGGGCTAATTGTGGATTGGTACAACGGCGTGGCGGTGGTGCTCACCTATTCTCTGGGCATGGCCCAACAGCGCGATCGCATTGTGGGCTGCCTCAAAACCATCTATGGCTCTCAGCTCCAGGCGGTTTACGACAAAAGCGCCACGGTGCTGCACATCTCCAAATCCCAGTCGGAAAATCAGTACCTTTTCGGCAGAGAGAACCTGGGTGAAAAGCGGGTGGGCGACGTGCTAGAAAACGGGCACCGCTTCTATGTGGATTGGGAAGAGGGACAAAAAACCGGGTTCTTTCTGGATCAGCGGGATAGTCGTCAACGGCTGTCGCAGCGGGTCGCGGGCAAAAAGGTGCTGAATACGTTTTGCTATTCCGGTGGTTTTTCGGTCTATGCGCTGCAAGCGGGCGCGGCGGTGGTGCATTCGGTGGATAGCTCCGCCAAGGCGATCGCCTGGACGGAGCAAAACGTCGGGCTGAATCCCGCCACCGATCCGGCTGCTATTCACCAGTCCTACACTGCCGATGTCTTCAACTTCCTGAAAGAGTGCGACGACGATTACGACGTGATCATCCTTGACCCGCCCGCTTTCGCCAAAGGTCTTTCCGCTCGCCACCAGGCCACCCTCGCCTACCGCCGCCTCAACCACCTGGCGCTGCTCAAAATTCGCCCCGGTGGGCTGGTGTTCACTTTTTCCTGCTCGCAGGTCGTGTCGCCTGACAACTTCAAAGGAGCCGTCACCGCCGGGGCGATCGACGCGGCTCGCCCGGTGCGCCTGCTCGGCCAACTCAGCCAGCCCGCCGACCACCCCACCAGCATTTACCACCCCGAAGGTCAGTATTTGAAGGGCTTAGTGCTGGAAGTGGAGTAGCCTGACTGATTGCCTGAAGAACACTCAGGGCACCCTACTGAAGGAGCACGAAAGAGTTTCAGCGCGCTGGCAGCTTCTGAGAGGGTGAAATGGGCAGTAAATCTCAGCCGAGGGGACAACGAGCCGGACAAAATATTCGCAAGCTGGCGCTGAAGCGGCGCGCCAAGGCGGTTTCGCTATTTGTGATGGCAGGTTTGGCGATCGCCACAACAGTCACCTTCCATCGGCTGTATCTACAGCTTTTGCAACTGGCGACCGGCCCAACTGCCCAGGCTCAAACCGCTCAGTCTCCGCCATTTCCGCTGTATTTATATCTGCTGGGTGGGGCGATCGCCCTCGTTTGTGTGCTCAGCGGGCTGCACCTCTGGCAGCGGGCAGGACATGCCAACCAGGGCGCAGCAGCAGAAGAGGCGATCGCCGACCTGCTAAGCCCTTTAGCAGACGAAGGCTGGCAAATCGAGTACGGGCTTTGGCTGGGCAAGGGACTGGGCGATGCCGATGTGGTCTGCCGTTCCCCTCGCCAGCAGGCATTCGTCATTGACGTGAAATCTCATCGGGGCAAGGTCGTCAGCAATGGACAGCAGCTCCTGCGAGCCTATGGAACCGAGAAAAACCCGTTTGAGAAAGACTTTTTGCGGCAGGTTATGAAGCAAGCGCTCCAGGTGAAAGCACAAAAGGAGTGGGCGTTTGTGACGCCGATTCTGGCGTTTTCTGCGGCTCAGGTGGCGCTGACAGACCGCAAGCTCAAGGGCGTGTATGTCGTGGAAGCTCAAGGACTAGTGCCTTTGTTGCGATCGCTCGGCTAGCTTACTCACGGCGTTGCACACAGTAAGATCAAGGCGTTCCCCTCCAGAGCGCCTTGCCATGTCGCAGTTTCCCATCTTCTACTCCGACGTATTTTTGCAGCACGATACGGGTTCCTATCACCCCGAAAACGCGGGGCGGCTGCGGGCGGCGGTGGCGGCGCTGCGGCAGGTGGAATGGGCCGAGCGGCTAGATTGGCGATCGCCCACGCCCCTCGATGCTCAAGGGGGGCGCTTGCTCGATGCGCTCCATACCGTGCATCCCCCAGACTACGTGGCGGCAGTGGAATATGTGGCAACTCACGGGGGCGGTCAGGTCGATCCAGATACGGTCGTGTCGCCGGGTAGTTACGAAGCGGCGCTGCTAGCGGTGAGCGCTTGGCTGGATGCGGTAGACATGGTGTTGCAAACGGGCAGTCCAGCGTTTGCGCTGGTGCGCCCGCCCGGACATCACGCCTTGCCAAAACGGGGCATGGGGTTTTGCCTCTTTTCCAATGTGGCGATCGCCGCTCGCTATGCCCTCCAGCAGCCGGGAGTGCAGCGCGTCGCCATTCTCGACTGGGACGTGCATCACGGCAACGGCACCGAGGCAATTGTGGAATCTGACCCGAATATCGCCTTTTGCTCGCTACACGAG
>RFIF01000147.1 GCA_003695655.1 Cyanobacteria bacterium J069 | reverse complement strand
GTTCTATAGATTCTGGATGATTTTTCGCGGGCGCAGCCCGCGAAAAATCATCCAACTGCGTAAGTCCTAAAAGTTTCAGCGATCGCATAACAATGGCAACCCTGCTTCAGGGAACAGGCGTTAAGAGTTAGCTAAGCAGATCCTCGTTTCGTCACCTTCTAATCCACCCTTGCTTGCTGACACCCCGTCACGCCGTCCGGCTAATCTCACGGCAAAGCCAACGCCCCGTTACGTCAACGCCCCGTTACGTCAACACTCCGTCACGTCAACACCCCGTCACGCCAACACTCTTCCTTCCTGCTGCAAAATGCCCAAAACCGCCGATTTCCTCGCCCACCTCAACCCATCCCAGCGTCGCGCCGTGGAACATTACTGTGGGCCGCTGCTGGTGGTGGCGGGCGCTGGCTCCGGCAAAACGCGGGCACTCACCTTTCGCATTGCCAACCTGGTGCTGACCCATCGGGTTGATCCGGAAAACATTCTGGCGGTGACGTTTACCAACAAGGCCGCCCGCGAAATGAAGGAGCGGATCGAAAAGCTATTTGCCGAGCGCGAAGCCCAAAGCAGACACGGCAAGCCATTGGAAGCGCTGCCGGAACATGAGCAAACGCGGCTGAAATCCTTCGTCTATAAAACCATCACCAAGGAACTGTGGATCGGCACGTTTCACGCACTCTGTGCCCGCATTTTGCGATTTGATATTGAAAAGTTTCAGCATCCCGGTGGCTATTCCTGGAACCGCAATTTTTCTATCTTTGATGAATCGGACGCGCAGGCATTGGTGAAAGATATTGTCATCAACCAGCTCAACCTGGATGACAAGAAATTTGACCCGCGCTCCGTCCGTTATGCCATCAGCAACGCCAAAAATCAGGGCTGGTCGCCCGCCGATCTGGAACGGGAACAACCCAACTTTCGCGGCCGCACGATCGCCAATGTGTACGCAGAATACCAAAAGGCACTCGCGGCAAATAACGGCCTTGATTTTGATGATTTGATCCTGATTCCCGTGCAGTTGTTTCGCCAAAATGAACAGGTTTTAGCATACTGGCACAAACGCTTTCGGCACATCCTGGTGGATGAATATCAAGACACGAACCGCACGCAGTATGACTTGATTCGGATGCTGGTGACGAACGGCGAAGAGACGGCAAAATTCAAGCAATGGGAATACCGTTCAGCCTTTGTGGTGGGCGATGCCGATCAATCGATTTATTCCTTTAGGGCTGCCGATTTCCGCATTTTGCTGGAGTTTCAGGATGACTTTGGCGACGGACTGCCGGATGACGACACGCGGACGATGGTGAAGCTGGAAGAAAACTATCGATCGACTTCCAACATTCTGGAAGTCGCTAATGAGCTGATCGAAAACAACACCGAGCGCATCGACAAAGTGCTGCGGGCGACGCGGGGGGCAGGCGAGCCGATTTTCCTGTTTCGCGCCGAAGATGAAACCGATGAAGCACGGTTTGTGATCGACCAGATCCGCCAATTGGAGCAAATCAACCCCGAACTTCACTGGGGCAGCTTTGCCATTCTCTATCGCACCAATGCACAGTCGCGGGCGTTTGAAGAATTTCTGGGGCGCTACGGCATTCCCTACAACATCGTCGGCGGGCTGAGGTTCTATGACCGCAAGGAAATTAAGGATGTGCTGGGGTATCTCAGGGCGATCGCCAACCCGCAGGACAGCGTCAGTCTCAAGCGCGTCATCAACACGCCCCGGCGCGGCATCGGCAAAACCACGATCGATCGGCTGGAAGCAGCCGCCAAAGACCTCGATCGCTCGCTGTGGGAAGTACTCAGTGACGATACCTTGGTCAGCACGCTGGCGGGTCGGGCATCTAAAGCTGTCAATAGCTTCACGAACATTATCCAAACTTGGCAAGCAAAGCTAGAAGACACGCCACCCGCGGAACTGGTGCAGGGTGTGCTGGAAGATTCGGGCTATGTGGAAGAACTGAAGGCGCAGGGCACCGACGAAGCCGACGACCGCCTGCAAAACGTGCAGGAGCTGTATAACGCCGTGTTGCAGTTTGAGGAAGAAAACGAAGCCGCCACGCTGCCGATGTTTTTGGCGAATGCGTCGCTGGCCTCCGACCTAGACAACACCAAAGAAGACCAGCGCCAAGTGTCGCTGATGACGCTGCATTCATCCAAGGGGCTGGAGTTTCCCGTGGTGTTTCTGGTCGGCGTAGAGCAGGGCTTGTTCCCCAACTTCCGCTCGATGGAAGATCCCGCCTCACTAGAAGAAGAACGCCGCCTCTGCTATGTCGGCATCACCCGTGCCAAGGAGCGCCTGTTCATCAGCTATGCCCGCGAGCGGCGACTCTACGGCACGCGAGAACCCGCCGCACCGTCGCTGTTTTTGGGGGAACTGCCGAAAGATTTGCTGCTAACTAGCGCCGTTGGCGCATTGCCCAAAAAGATGGCGACGCCCATCCGCGAGGTAAAAGCCAAACGAGCCGAGGCAAACCTGCCCGACACCCATGCTGACGATTGGACTGTGGGCGATCGCGTCGTCCACAAAGCCTACGGCGCAGGCCACGTCACCCACATCTTCGGCGCAGGCAACAAAATCTGCCTCGCTATCAAGTTTCCCGGTCACGGCCAGAAAATCATCGACCCCAAGATTATGGTATTGCAGCGGGTGATCTAGGGGTCAGGGGTCAGGGACTAGGTTTCAGGGGTCAGCGGGCAGGCTCGAACCTAGTCCCTGACCCCTGAAACCTGATCCCTAACTAAACCTGCACCATGTCGGCATAGCCCATCAGCAACTCCTCGCGGCTGAGGCTGTCGGTGGGGTCTTGCGGGGTCCACAGCAGTTCGTATATGGCGAGATATTCGGGGGGGACGGCACCCAGGCGACGCAGCGCTAGCTTCAGTTCATCGACCGTATGGATCGGGCCGAATAGGGGGCGATCGTCCTCCGTGCCCACCACCAGCGTTACCACGATGTAGGCGGCGGGATCATCGCTGGGATTGAGGTCGAGCGTCTGTCGGCGAATTTTGCCGCTCACGTTTACCAGCGTTTCGGAGGTGAACTTGCCTCGTTCTTCGATGGAAAACTGCTCAAACAAACGAGCGGCTTCTGCGCGGCTAGAAACGGTTTTGGAAACGGCGCGGGCGTGCGTCCAGTTTTCGGGCGATCGCAGCAGCACCAGCACCGTTTCCCGCAGCGCCTCCGTTAGCCCTTCCTTAGTGTCGGTGTTGATGCCCGCCACCAACTGGTTTAGCCGCTCCTGGATATAGCGCGCCTGCGACAACAGCGCCACCTGGAGCAGCGTCACCGTCACAATGTCGTTTTCCAACTCGCCGCGGCCGGTGCGGGCAGCCGGAATGCGCGATCGCCCGCTGCGCTGCATCGCCGACATCACTGTGGAAAAAATCATCAGCCCCGCAGGCAGCAGGAAAAACAGCAGAAACAGCCCGCCCCCGCCGCCGCCAACGGGCGTGACATAGCCACCTCCGCCAGGGGCAATAATTACAGGCGGCCGGTTCGACGGAATATAAATGGGGCCGGGCGGCGGATAATAGCGACCTGGCGCTGGAAAATAGTTGGGCGAGGTGTAGCCGCCGCCATAGCCACCGGAATAGCCACCGCCAGAATAGCCGCCGCCCGAAGACCCCCCACCGGAATAGCCGCCGCCCGAAGACCCCCCACCG
>RFIF01000146.1 GCA_003695655.1 Cyanobacteria bacterium J069 | reverse complement strand
GCGACCATCGAACCCTGCTGCCCAATGTTTTCGTCAATCAGCTTTTTCAGCGCGGCTTGCAGCAGGTGGGTGGCGGTGTGGTTTGCCTGGGCGCGGCGGCGGAAGGCGAGATCGATCTGCGCGGTGAGGCGATCGCCCGTCTTCAGCGTGCCCTGCTCCACCGTGCCAAAGTGGACGAAAATCGCCCCATCTTTCTGCACGTCCTGAATCCGCACCTTCAGGTCTGCCTCCACTCCATCCCTGACCCCTGACCCCTGACCCCTGACCCCTAATAAATAGCCGCGATCGCCCACCTGCCCGCCCGACTCGGCATAGAACGGCGTTTGGTCGAGAATCACCTGCACGTCGGTTCCGGCAGAGGCGGTTTCCACCGGCTTGCCCTGCACCAGCACCAGCTTCACCTCGGCGTTGGATTTGGGCTGGGTGTAGCCCAGGAAGCTGGTTTCATGCAGATGCTCTGCCAGCTTGTCGAGGCTGCCCTGCACGGTGAGGTCGATGGTTTCATGGGCGGCCCGAGCGCGATCGCGCTGTTTCTCCATCTCCACCTCAAAGCCGTCGGAATCCACCGTCAGCCCTGCTTCTTCGGCAATTTCCTGGGTCAGCTCCAGCGGAAAGCCGTAGGTGTCGTAGAGGGTGAAGGCATCTTGTCCCGAAATTTGCCCATTGGCGGGCAGTTTGGCGATGATGTCCGCCAGCAGCTTTTCGCCGCGCTCCAGGGTTTCCAGGAAGCGGGATTCTTCCAGTGCCAGTTCCGCTTTGATGGCTTTTTCGCGCTGGCGCAGGTTGGGATAGGCGGCTTCGGAGAGGGCGATCGCCGCTTCGGCCACCTGCGTAATAAACGGCTGCTCGATGCCCACCAGGCGACCGTGGCGCACCACGCGACGAATCAGGCGACGCAGCACATAGCCGCGCCCCAAGTTGGAGGCAGTTACGCCGTCGGCAATTAGATGGGTCACAGCGCGGACATGGTCGCCAATCACCTTCAGCGAGGTCTTGGTCTTTTCGTCGCAGGCGGCGTAGTCCAGCCCCGCAATCTGGGCGGCGGTTTGGATAATCGGAAAAATCAGGTCGGTTTCGTAGTTATTCGGCACCCGCTGGAGGATTTGCGCCATCCGCTCTAGCCCCAGCCCAGTGTCGATGTTTTGGGCGGACAGCGGCGTCAGGTTGCCTTCGGCGTCCTGGTTATATTGCATGAACACTAGGTTGTAGAACTCGATGAAGCGGGTGTCGTCTTCCAGGTCGATGTGGGCGTCGCCCAACTCAGGATGAAAGTCGTAGTAGATTTCCGAGCAGGGGCCGCAGGGGCCCGTGGGGCCAGACTGCCAGAAGTTGTCCTTCTCGTCCATCCGCTGGATGCGGGCGACGGGCACGCCGACCTGGTCGCGCCAGATGGCGAAGGCTTCGTCGTCTTCGCGAAACACGCTGACCACGAGCCGCTCGGCGGGCAGCTTGAAGACTTCGGTGGAGAGTTCCCAGGCCCAGGCGATCGCCTTCTCTTTGAAATAGTCGCCAAAGCTGAAGTTGCCCAGCATTTCAAAGAAGGTGTGGTGGCGGGCGGTGCGGCCGACGTTTTCGATGTCGTTGGTGCGGATGCACTTTTGCGAGGTGGTGGCGCGGGGAAACTCGGCGGCGCGCTGTCCCAAAAAGATCGGCTTAAACGGCAGCATTCCGGCGATCGTCAGCAGCACCGTCGGGTCTTCGGGCACCAGCGAGGCGCTGGGGAGAATCTGATGCCCCCGCTCGGCGTAAAAATCCAGAAAGGTTTGCCGAATCTGTGCCCCGCTGAGGTGGGGCGGCAGGACGGTTTCAGAATTGGGCTGCGAGGTAGGCTGGGACGACGGGTTAGACATAGATCAACTCGAAACAGGCAACAAAGGATCAGTGGGAAGGAGAGCAGGGGCGATCGCCCCAGAGAAAGCCGCAGGGTGGCAATATGCCTAAACAACGAACCCAATCAAAACCCTGATAAAATCAAAACCCTGATAAATATGATCTTGCATGATCTTGATGAACTTGCAGTCTGGCTTGCAGATCAGCAGCCTGAAAATCAGGAAAGGGTGAGCGAATTTTGCCAAACTTTGGGTATCCTGACACAACCCATCAGCGACGCATCCATTTGCTGAAATACATTTCTAAAATAAATTTCTGAGATTAATGTTTCTGAGATCATTTCTGAGATCAATGTCCTGAGGTTCCTCTGTATTCTCAGACAGCGGGTTTGTGGTAGTTTCAGGTGTGGCGATTGGAATTATTCACAAAAAACGTCCAAAACTGGACATTTCTGAACCTCACCGGCACTGGGGTTGTTTGACTGGGACTGTTTAACTGGGGCTGTTTAACTGGGGCTGTTTAACTGGGGCTGTTTAACTGGGGCTATTTAACCGGGGCTGTTTGATAAATTACTGCCGAGGACTGAACAACTCAGGGGGCTTGGGACAATATTTTCTGGGTAATATTTTCTGGGCAACATTCCTTGGGCAATATTTCTTGGGCAACATTTCCTAAGACGCTTTGGGGTCGGCGATGACCTGGTTTTGACGTTTCTGAATCGTGGCATGATTTGTCCTATCAGAACCCCCTTAGAAACTCCCCTGGAATGCCTGGATCGCTTCTCACACTTGACTAACGGACTGGCAAACTACTGGTTTGTCTCAAACCAAGAGTTTGCTAGTAAGTTCTTGTTTCCAGAGTCATTGTTTCCAGGTCATGGCTCCTGGGTCATGGCTCCTGGGTCATTGTTTCAGTTTATAACTTATGCCTCGTCTGTTTCAGAATGCTGAATTCATTTCAGGAGCAGACCAGGGTGTTCCTGTATCTACCGTTCAATTCTGTCGCAGGGATTGAGTGGGTATGTCCAATCCTGGGGTTATGCCGTAGGCGTCTGATATGAGTGCCTGATATGAGTGCCTGATATGAGTGCCTGATATGAGTGCCTGATATGAGTGCCTGATATGAGTGCCTGGTGTCGGTGTCTGATGTCGGTGTCTGGTATAGACCTTATGGGTCACCGTTTCCAAGTCGCCGTATAGTTTAATGCTCTGGAGTTCATTGAATTTACTGACGCTTATGAAAAATAAACTCTAGATTCGGAAAAATCGAATCTATGATATGTATCTATTCTTATCCGTAGCGCTATTGTTCCGCTGTGGGTTTACCAGCCTGGCATTGCGTTGATTTTCGAGTTAACTCAGTGCCGGGCGGGCTGATCCCACAAATTTCTTCTCAAAAAGTCTAGTCTCACGCCGGGCCGACTTTTCAATTCTGAAGATGATTAGACGGCTGAAGAGGATTACTCTTCTAGCTGTTTAGGCATTTGTTAGGTTGGGAAAGTGAGGCAGAAACGGTCTTAACTACTGGTTTTTTAGATTTTCGGGGTAGGCTCCGCATTCCATGGACGCTTCGATTCTCATTGTGGGAGATGGCGACTTTTTAGCATCTCTCTCGGCTTTAGCTCCAGATTTGGCAACCTTTACGGTCGAAGTTGCGCCCAATCCGCATGAGGCAACGCCGCTGATTCAGGCGCAGCAGCCAGATTTGCTGATGATCCAAGCCAGCCAAGCTGGCAGTTTGGAGTTGTGCCAACAGATTAAGTCACAGAGCCATCTGGCGTGGATTTATTGCGTGGTGCTGGATGATCGACAGCCGCCAACAGCCAGTGACTGGGGCGATCGCTGGCAAGATGACGTGAATCTGGAGATTACAGCCTTGAGCCTGGGGGCGGATGCCTTTGTAGAACTATGGCGAGCGAAGACCCAAGGCAAAACCACCGACGGAGAGGTGCAGCATTTGATCAGCGCGCATGTGCAGGCGGGGGTGCGGCGGGTGCAAAATCATCGAGAGCTGATTCGCACCAACGATATTCTGTCGGCGATCGCCCTCTCAGATCCGCTAACCGAGTTGAACAATCGGCGGGCATTTGAGTGGGAATTGCCCCGGCAGATTCACAATGCGCGGCTGCGGGGAATGCCGATCAGCCTGCTGATGCTAGATGTAGATTTCTTCAAAAGCATCAACGATACCTATGGGCACCTGGTGGGCGATCGCGCGTTGCAACTGATTGCGTCGCGGCTGCGGCACAACCTGCGCTTTTACGATACGCCGTTTCGCTATGGCGGCGAGGAGTTTGTGATTATCCTGAGCGACACAGGCAATCAGGAAGCCGAGGCGATCGCCACGCGCCTCTGTCGGCTGATTGGCGAGCAGCCATTTGTGATTAACGATTCCCTGGATCTCACCATCACCATTAGCGCGGGCACGGCGTCGCTGCTGTCGCAGGACGATGCGCGGGGCACCAGCCTGCTGCGGCGAGCCGACCAAAACCTGCTGCGGGCCAAGGCGCTGGGGCGCAATCGAGTGGTCGGCGGGCTGGATGGAGAAGCCCCGGAGGGAACCGCAGAATGAGTCAGTCGGCGGGTAGTGTGGGGGGTAGCCCATGAAGCCCTATCAGCAGGTGGCGATCGCCGACTGTGGCGAGCCGCTGGTGGAGATTCCGCCGGCGGAGTTTGGGCGCGTAGTCCCCCACCCTTATGTGGCGCTGGGTGCCCCCTATGGCGATCGCTCTCCGTTTTTCGTGCGGCTGGGGGTGCTGGAGGGGCTGCGGCTGGCCCAGGCCGCCTTGCGGGAGAGCCATCCCGGCTGGGGCATTCAGATTTTTGACGCCTATCGCCCGGTGGCGGTGCAGCAGTTCATGGTGGACTATACCTTTCAAGACCTGGTGCGATCGCAAGGGCTAGACTCGGCGACGCTGAGCGCCTCCCAGCAGCACGACCTCTGGCAGCAGGTCTATCAATTTTGGGCCGTGCCGAACCCCGATCCCGCCATGCCACCGCCCCACAGCACTGGCGCAGCGGTAGACGTGACGCTGCTGGATGCCAGCGGCCAGCCCGCAGACATGGGGTCACCGATCGACGAACTCAGCCCCCGGTCTTACCCCGACCATTTCGCCCCCTACGCCGAGGTCGAATCGCCCGACTATGACCCCGTCTTGGCGATCGCCCACACCCATCGCCAGCTTCTAGCCACGGCAATGCAGGCAGGGGGGTTCTATCGCCATCCCCATGAGTGGTGGCATTTTTCGATCGGTGACCAGCTCTGGGCCTGGCTAAAAAATCAGGAGGCGGCAAGCGAGGTCGTAGTTGCACGGTATGGCGCTGCGTGAATCGATACCTCCAGCCACCGCCAAGGCCAACGAGCCGCAATTAATGTTCACTAAAAACTTTGAGATATCTAAAGTTGATATCTTTTTGAGCTGGGGCGATCGCCCGTCAACCGCATTGAAATAGACGAGATCGGGCGGCATCGGGACGAACTTTTATTCGCTCCGGTGCTCGTATTTTCAGTAATAAACGTCTCCGTGTATACCAGGTTGGCCCTGGCTATACGGATGCGTCTTACTGGAAAAGTCCACCCGATACGCAGTCACAAACGACTATGCCAAAGGATACTGCTGGAAACACCTTCGCAACAGCCCGTAGACTCCGCTTTTCGTCAGGCAAGCTGAACCTGAGCGAGTGGGTTGGCTCTGGCGATCGGGATGACATCTACCGCTTCAATT
>RFIF01000145.1 GCA_003695655.1 Cyanobacteria bacterium J069 | reverse complement strand
TGACCACCCTACAAAGACGAATCGGTCGCGCTTTAGCCAGTCGTCGAGAATGTCAAACCATCCTCGCTGGGCTTGCGCTCTTCCCATTGCTATGGTCATTTCATAACCTCTTAATATGGCGCAAAGTCCAATCCTCTCACGATGTGACTCTGTTTAATCAGAATCAACAGGCTGATTGGAGTTGTCTTCCTCAGCTTGGTGCGTGATAGGGAGAAGGCGATCGCCCTCTCCTGTCCAGAAGCCCTAAGCAAGTACTTATACTTAGCTTCCAGTTCACCAAGCAGGTTTAGATTTGTCTATATGATAAGTACATACGAAAATTTTTACAATCCGACACGTACTTCTCATCTCAGATTTTCTCAGGCAACTGACCTGCTTTATCAGGTTTGTCATGGCTAGCGGTATGTCAAGGCGTTTTGGGAAACTCAGTCCCTGTAAGTGGCAAATAAGTGGCAAATAAGTGGCAAATAAGTGGCAAATAAGGGTTGAAGCACTGAGAGAATAAGCTTTTTTTAAATAGAAATTAGTTGCAGGTTGCATGAAGAGGGATTTGCGGACTGTCTGACCAATCACACAACCGATGGCCCAGATGTAAAGGCATAATCGAGAGTGGGATTCTTGAATCTCATCGAATCTCGAAATCTCATCGAATCTCAATTGATGTCATTTTAGGAAGGACTTGGGAAATCAGCTTATGACCGCATCCAGTGTGTCCACAGAGAACCGCGTGCTGCGGAAAGAGGTGGTGGGGTCTCGCCGGCTGAGCAACTACTGGTGGGCGACCGTAATTTTAGGCGGGGGGCTAGGCTTTTTGCTGTCCAGTATCTCCAGCTATTCAAAAGTTAACTTGCTGCCTTTTTCTGATCCAACTCAGCTTATTTTTGTGCCGCAGGGGCTGGCCATGGGGTTTTATGGCGTGATGGCGCTGCTGCTGGCGACTTACCTGTGGCTAGTGATTCTCTGGGATGTGGGCGGCGGATATAACGAGTTCAACCGGGAGACGGGGCTGCTAACGATTTTTCGGTCGGGCTTTCCGGGCAAGAATCGCCAGATTGAGGTGACTCACAAGCTAGAAGATGTGCAGGCGATTCGAGTGCAGATTAAAGAAGGACTGAACCCAAAGCGGGCGCTTTATCTCCGCATCAAAGGCAAAGGCGAAATTCCGCTGACGCGGGTCGGACAACCGATGGCACTTACAGAACTGGAAACCGAAGGGGCTGAACTGGCTCGTTTTCTGGGCGTGCCTCTGGAAGGGCTGTAGAGATGTGCCTCTGGAAGAGCTGTAGAGCTTAGAGGGCTGTGAGTCTGAGAGGCTGTAGAGATTTAAGGCAGGAGAACCGCTATGAGACAGAAAATGGGACGGTGGTTGGCCCTGATTGGGTTGGCTGGCCTGGTGCTACTTGTGGGCTGTTCTGGTGCTGGGACGACTGGAGGCGATTTGGGTGTGGCCCCGACCGCATCGGCGATCGCCCAATCGCCTAGCCTGACGCCTGCTCCCAGTCCCACCACGCCCTATGGCAACTTGGTGCGCTTAAATGGCGAAGCGACTGTGGAAATCCGGGTTAAAGGGTCGCCCATTGAGGTGCAGGTCAACGGTGCAGATGCGCCCATCACGGCGGGAAACTTTGTCGATCTGGTTAACCGGGGCGTCTATGATGGGCTGATGTTTCATCGCGTGGTGCGGCAGCCAGAGCCGTTTGTGGTGCAGGGCGGCGACCCGCAAAGCAAAGACGCAAACGTGCCGGTGGGGATGCTGGGGACAGGTAGCTTCATTGATCCAGCGACCTCTAGCCCCCGCTACATTCCGCTGGAAATTAAGCCCGACGGTGCAGCAGAACCCGTCTATGGCAAGACGCTAGAGCCTGGCACTGCCCCAGTCTTGAAACACACGCGGGGAGCTGTAGCAATGGCGCGATCGCAGTTTCCTGATTCCGCGTCATCGCAGTTTTACTTTACGCTGGCAGATCTGGGCTTTTTGGACGGGCAATATGCCGTGTTTGGCTATGTGACTAGCGGCATGGATGTGGTGGATCAAATTCAGCAGGGCGATCGCATTGAGACGGCCCGCGTCACCGCTGGATTGGAAAACCTGCAAACGGGCGGCTAAAGCCACTTTTATAAAGCCGCTTTGACTTAGACCGTCTGCTCAATCAAGTCACGCATCGGCTGATCTGTTGGGCGATCGCCACTCTTATCAGGACTCTATGGGCTTAGCCGAAACCATCCTCTCTGACTTGCCCGACAGTCCCCTTTCAGGACTGCGCCGCGCTGATGCCCTCTGGCAAGCCTACCGAGAGGGCCAGGTAGACAGTTCGACAGTGATTACCCAGTCACCGGAAAGGCTAGGCACGACCGACTGGGACGTGGTGATCTGTGGCGGCACGCTGGGGCTGCTGATGGGCTATGCGCTGGTGCGGCGGGGTTGGCGGGTGGCGCTGCTAGAGCGGGGCAGGCTTCAGGGGCGATCGCAGGAATGGAACATCTCGCGGCGAGAACTGACGGTGCTGCTGGAGCTGCAACTGCTGAGCCAGGAAGAACTAGACGCGGCGATCGCCAGCGAATACAACCCCGCCCGGATTGCCTTTCACGGCGGCGCAGAGTTGTGGGTGCGTGACGTGCTGAATGTGGGCGTGAGTCCCCGTGCTCTCCTAGACACGCTAAAGGCTAAATTTCTGGCCGAAGGCGGGCATCTATTGGAGCAGACTGGGTTTGAATCTGCGATCGTTCATCCCGATGGTGTGGCAGTGCAGGCCGGCGGCGGCTTCAAAACGCGGCTGCTGCTAGATGCAATGGGACACTTTTCCCCGATTAGCCGTCAGGCAAGAGGCAGCCAGCGGCCAGATGCGGTGTGTCTGGTCGTTGGCACCTGCGCCCAGGGCTATCCGAAAAACGACACGGGCGACCTGTTTGTTTCTATCACGCCGATCGCCAACCAGTGCCAATATTTTTGGGAAGCCTTCCCAGCCCACGATGGCCGAACCACCTATCTATTTACTTATGTGGACGTACACCCCAGTCGTCCCAGCCTAGAGCAACTGTTTGATGAGTACTTTCGACTGCTGCCCGAATATCAGGATGTGGCGCTAGATCAGTTGCAAATTGGGCGATCGCTCCACGGCTTTTTTCCCTGCTATCGCCAGAGTCCGCTCCAGCCAAAGTGGGATCGGATCTTGCCCATCGGCGACAGCAGTGGCGGTCAGTCTCCGCTAAGCTTTGGCGGATTTGGGGCTATGCTGCGCCACCTGCCCCGCCTCACAGACGGCATTCACCAGGCGCTGACCGCCGAGCAGCTAAATCGATCGGCGCTGGCGCTCCTGCAACCCTATCAGCCTAATCTTTCAGTTACCTGGCTGTTTCAGCGGGCAATGAGCGTTAGGGTGGATCAGACGGTGCCTCCCGACCGCATTAACCAACTACTGTCGGCGGTGTTTGTAGATATGGAAGCGCTGGGTGAGCCAGTGCTAAAACCCTTTTTGCAAGATGTGGTGCAGTTTCCAGCGCTGGCCCAGGCAATGCTACGCACATCTTTTATGCATCCAGGCATGGTGCTGCGGGTGGTTCCCCAAGTCGGCGTGCTGACGCTGCTGGAGTGGCTCTTTCATTACATCAACTTGGGTCTGTATGCAGGGCTGAATCAAGTGGGGCGATCGCTGCGTCCCTGGAGCAAGTCTCTACCACCTGCCTGGAGCTATCGCATTGCCCGCTGGCTAGACGCTTGGAAGTACGGGTCGGGTGGGGATTATGAGGATGAGTGACGGAGTGATGAGGTGATGGGGTGACGGAGTGACGGGAAATCCAAAGCTTTTCTCCCTCTCTCGTCCTCTCCTCCTCAATCCCCTCCAACACCCCAACACTCCATCACTCATCCCGCCTGCAATCGCCGCCGCAGCAAATCCAGCGCACTACACGCACTCAGCCAGCGCACCCACTCACGGCCGCGGCTGGCACCAAAGAGAAAGCGATGACTTTCGACTTGGTTTTCAGGCCCGGCAAGGCCGATGTACACCAGCCCGACTGGTTTTTCTTCGCTGCCGCCATCCGGGCCCGCAATGCCTGTAATGCTGAGTCCCCAGGTGGTGTGGAGGCGCGATCGCACGCCCTGCGCCATCTGCTCCGCGACAATTGAGCTAACGGCTCCCTGTTGCATTAAGTCATCTGGATTCACGCCCAGCAGGGATTCTTTAACCGCATTGTCGTAGGAAATCACGCCGCCCCAAAAATAGCGAGAGCTACCCGGAACGGTGGTCAGCAGGCTACCCAGCCCGCCGCCGGTACAGGACTCCGCCACCGAAAGCGTGTGTCCCGCCGCTTGCAGCAATTGACCTACTACTGTCGCGAGTGTGTCGTCGTCCTGTCCATAGCAGTCGGCTCCGGCGATGTGCTGAATTTGAGCAACCACAGGGGCGATCGCCTCTTGCGCTTCCGCCTCCGACCCTGCTTTTGCAGACACCCGCAGCCGCACCTCGCCCTTGCCTGCATAGGGCGCAACCGTGGGATGGGTCAGGTCAAATAAAGGCGCGACCTTCTCCGCCAGGGCAGATTCCGTAATGCCCCAAAATCGAAGTGTGCGGCTGTAAATCGGCGTTTGCCCAAAGCCGCGACTGCGGAGGAAAGGGACGGCGACTTCTCGCCACATGACTTGCATTTCGCTGGGCACGCCCGGAAAAGTCAGGATAATCAGCCCCGGTCGCGCTTCCCAAATCATACCCGGAGCCGTGCCCGTGCGATTGCTCAGCACGGCTGCGCCTACCGGCAGCAGTGCTTGCTTACGATTGTTTTCGGTCATCACGCGGCCGCGGGTCGCATATTTTTGGGCAATATCGTTGATGATTTCTGGACGTTCCTCCAGCGGCGACTGGAAAAAATCAGCGATCGCCTCTGTCGTCAAATCATCCGGCGTTGGCCCCAGCCCGCCCGTAAAGATCAGCAGCCGCGCCCGCTCGCAGGCAATGGCGATCGCCGCCTGAACCCGCCGCACGTTGTCGCCTACAACAGTTTGGTAATAGTGGGGAATGCCCAGCGCCGCTAGCTCTTGCGCCAAAAACTGGGCGTTGCTATTCAGGATCTCGCCCAGCAGCAGCTCTGTCCCCACGCAGATAATTTCTGCACCTAGAGTTTCAATTTGGGCACTGGTGCGAATTGGGACATTCTCATTGGCAAAATTGCTCATGACCTATTCCTGAGAACGGGCGTGCTTGCGGGCTTGCCACCCGGCATAGGTCAGCAGCGCCGTCGCGGCGATCGTATAAGCTAAGCCGCTGGGAATCCCAGAAAACGCTAGTGCCAGGCTGCCCACCCAAAAGGTCAGCGCATAGATCACCAGCACCGTCATGCGGTGGGGCAGTCCTGCTTTGAGCAGGCGGTGGTGCAAATGCCGCTTATCGGCGACAAAGGGCGACTTGCCGTTGCGGAGGCGATCCAAAATCACTGCTGACATGTCCAGAATCGGCACCGCCAAAATCACATAGGGCAGCAGCACCGCCACCGTCGTCACGCTCTTGACCAGACCAATCACGCCGACGCCCGCCAGCGTAAAGCCAATGAAATACGCTCCGCCATCGCCCATGAAAATTTGCGCCGGGTTGAAGTTATAGCGCAAAAAGGCCAGCGTCGCGCCGCCTAGTGCTGCAACAATCAGCGCCGCCGCCGGTTGATTCATAAACAAGCACACTACCAGCATCACCATCGAGGCTATGCCCGCTACGCCTGCCGCCAGCCCATCCAGCCCATCGATCCAGTTGATGGCGTTGGCCATGCCTACAAGCCAAATGACGGTGATAGGTAGGCTGACCCAGGCCGCCAGCCCTACCAGCCCGTCAAAGGGCACCGAGAGAAAGTCAATTTGCACGCCTGCAAACCAGGCGGCGGTGGCAAAAGCAGTCTGCAAGGCCAACCGCACCATTGGCGACAGGCAAAACAGGTCATCAGCCAGCCCAATTAAAAAGAAGGCCAGTCCACCAACCACGACGCCCCAAACTTCGTATTCTTTATCGGGCGGCAGCACGCCAAACCCGCCCATTCCCCAGACCAGCAGCAAGGCCAGCAGCGTTCCCAGGAAAATTGATACGCCACCCAGGCGCACCATAGGGCGTTTGTGCACCTTGCGGCCGCCGGGCATATCGACCCGGCCGCTGCGAATGCCCAGCTTTTTGACGATGGGTGTCGCAAACAGAACGACGACGGCGGCAACGAGAAATGCGATCAGATGGTAGTAAATATAAGGCGGCATCTGAATTTTGGGAGGCGAAGTGCAAAAGGACTTGTGGTCAACCTACGCAATGTTTTACCCCAAAACTGGGGACATCAAAAAACTTTTGCAGGCTCCCGAACTGAAAAGCTATCTCTATTACCACTGGGTGCTTCAGGATCTCAGGATGTGAGGATCAGAATAGCGCTTAATTTACAACAATTTATTCTCTAACGTCTTACTCTCTAACGTCGCGACTGTGGAATCAGGGCGGATGAGTGCACCAATTGCTGGTTTAGAGAGAGTGACTTTAGAGGAGGCGATCGCCCGCTGCTGACGGACAAGCTTGCTAAAACATCCTTCAGAATACCGCATTCAATTCAGATTAAAACAATCGCCCCCAGAATCTCTCTCAGGGCGATCGCTACCTAGCCAAGGTGTAACTCTCTAATCGTGACCGGCTGGACGTGACTGACCATGACTGATTAGCCATGACCGACGGACGCGCCTTAGAGATCCATCCGCCCATCCATTTAGACCATCAAACAAGCCATCAACCGCCGCTCGATTAATCAGGGTTAGATTCGGGATGGTGATTGCGGATTTGTTCGGCTTCGGGGCAATCATCCGACACCAGCGGCTCCACATCCCCTCTTGGCACGGTTGCCAGCTTTTGCATCACCGAACCAATGCTCTCCAGCCGAATCATTTCTTCCCAAGAGCACATCTCGTCCTCTTCTTCCGTCTCATAACGCAGCGTTACCAAGTCGCCTTCAATATCCAGAATGCGCGCTCGTTCAATCCATCGCTGCTGATCCCGCAAGAAAATCCAGACCTCCCGACCATCACAGCAGAGTTGATAGATCTTGCGGTGTAGCATGAATCGCTTCTCCTGAACTGATAACAATCAAACCGTAACCCTGCTGCGGACTAATCTCCAATCCGCAACGTCCTGAATTACCTGGCCCAACCCAGCGTCGCAAGCTTGGGGGTTGGGATGTTCCAGCCAGATATTTCTACCATCTGAAAACTTTTCGTTGCCCCCTGTCTGTTCCTAGCGATGCAGTTTTGCAAATCGAACCGCAGCGAAGAACCCAGAATTCTTAAAAACAAAAGGGCATGAAGGGGTTGGCTGGTCAAAGAAATTTTTAGGTTGGTGTAGATCATCAAAGCCTGCCAGTGACCCAGTACCTTCTCTGGTTATGCAAATTTAAAGCCCGAATGCCTGAAGTTGTGAAGAGTGTGAGAGAACAACCAGCGAATTAGCTTTGCAGAAATCGTCGCTCCTCAATAGTAGCTCCCCACTATTTTAGCGACTGTTTGCCAGAGTGAGAAATCTGTCCTGCAAGTCACAACTGAGCGATGAATTTAACCAGACTAATCCTTCCGAAAGATGGTTTTCTCCTGGCTCTCAGTTTCTTCATCAAATCCTTAATGCGATCGGTCGGACACCCACAATTTATTTTCATTTTGCACTAGAAAACTGGCAATCCCGTCTGCGTGGCGAGGCGCGAGGCGAATCCTGCTTAAATCAACCGCTATTTAGCCCAAGTCTGCAAGTTTGTCCGAGAATAGAAGCACGGGTCTTCAGTTTCTTGAAGGGACACTGCCGATGGATTTGCCGGATTGGATTGAGCAAGCACTGCATGAGCATTTCTGAATCCGTACTGGAGGCGCTATTAAAGCGATCGCCCCATTTACGCCCCCAGCTTTACTTTAAATCGTCGCTCACGGCCCTCTCTCACGCGATGGAGGATCAGGTTCTGGCATCCACCGGGAAGCTGCTGGTAATTGCCAGCTTTCAGCGCGAACGGTTCTATCGGCAAGAGTCGCACCGCTATCTGCGGATTGCCGCCCTTACGTCCCAGGTCTATGTTCTAGCTGCGCCCGAAACGGACTTTATGAACCGCTCGGAGCAATATGAAACCGTCGCCTTTGACCCATCGGATCAGCTCAGCCAGGAGTGGCATCTTGTCGTCATTGGGCAGCAGTATTCGGCTTGCCTGGTCTGCCGCGAGCGCACCAGCCTGCCCACGCCCGCCGATGCCGTCGAAATGGCGATGGATCAGACGCGGCGGTTTGAGGGAGTGTGGACGTTTGACCGACAGGTCAGCTATCAAGCCGCCGAGATTTTGCTCGATCGAATTTTGGACTATCGCCCAGAGCTGGCAGCAAAAGTGGCTGCGGCCAAAGCCGAAATTCTCTTGCCTAACCCAGCCAAGCTAGAGGTAGACCCCGACCCCTTTGCTCAGCGGCTCGTCACCCATTTGCAAGCGGGGCAGTATAAGTTGCTCAAGGCCTACCGCTCGATCGCCACGCAGGAACGCAAAGAGCGCCTGGTCAACTCCATCACTACGGCAATGCGCCAGTCGCTGAACCCCGATGAAATTTTTCGGGTGTCCGTGGTGGAGCTGGGCAAAGTCATGCAATCCTGCCGCTGCATTATCTATCGGTGCAAAGAGACGGATCTCAGCACTCGGATTGTCTATGAATATCGCCGCGATAAACGGGTGGCCTCCCTGCTGGATCAGGAATGGCCGCTCCAGACCAATCCGCTGTTTCAAACGGTTGTGCAGCAGCAGGCATCGGGGGCGATCGCCAACACCAGCACCGAGCCTCATTTCGACCTGTCGCCGCTGAAGCCGTTGCTCAAGCGATCGCCCATTCGCTCCTGGCTGATGGTGCCCGTGGTGAACCAAGGACGGCTGCTGGGCATGGTAGAAATGCACCACTGCCAAAAAGAGCCACATCTTTGGACGGAGGAAGAGCGATCGCTTGTAGAATCGGTCGCCTCCCAGTTGGGGGTTGCCGTCATCCAGGCAGAATCCTACGCCAACCTGGAAGACCTGAACGAGCAGCTCGAAGCGCTAGAGCGCACCCGCAGCAACCTGATCGCTATCACAGGGCACGAACTCCGCACGCCGCTTTCTACTATTCAGGTTTGTTTAGAAAGCCTAGCCAGTGAACCCGACATGCCCACCGAACTGCGCCAGGTGATGCTCAGCACGGCCCTGTCCGATGCAGAAAGAATGCGAAAGCTGGTGCAAGATTTTCTCACGCTGTCGCGGCTGGAGAGCGGTCGCGTCGAGTGGCACTTAGAACCGCTGGCGCTGCAAGAATGCGTCGATCTGGCCCTCAGTAGTCTGCGGACGCGCGAACTAGACGGGCCGCTACCCAAAATCGAAACCAATGTATCGGGCGAGTTGCCGCTGGTGAAAGCTGATGGGGAATGGCTGGTGGAAGTGCTAGCCAAGCTGCTGGATAACGCCTGCAAGTTTACCGAATCCACTGGAGAGGTGATGATTGAGGCGCACCAAAACGGGGGCAAGATGCTGGAAGTGACGATCGCCGACACAGGGCGAGGCATCGAACCAAACCGCCTGGAGGTCGTGTTTGACCGCTTCTATCAAGAAGAAGGGGCGCTGCGGCGGACGGCGGGCGGCACGGGTTTGGGCCTCGCCATCTGCCGCCAAATCATCCTGGCGCTGGGCGGGCAGATCTGGGCTGAGTCGGGCGGGCGCGACCAAGGCAGCCAGTTTCACTTTACGCTGCCGCTGGCGCAGGAAGTCACCAGTGCTTCCCCCAAGGCAAAGGGCGATCGCCGCTAAAGACCCCCTTTTACCTACGCAGAAGCCCTGGAAGATCGCATGGATCAATTCACCGATTTACCCAAAGATTTGCCCATTCCAGCAGACGATGGCGCTGGCGATCACTTGCTGGGCAAGGCTTTGCCAGCGATCGCCCTGGCTTCGACGGACGGACAGTGGGTAGATTTATCGGCGATCGCTGGCTATGTCGTTCTCTATTGCTATCCCATGACGGGTCGCCCCGGCCTCCCCCTACCCCCAGGGTGGGATGCCATTCCGGGCGCAAGAGGCTGTACGCCCTAATCCTGCTCTTTTCGCGACCATTACCAAACTCTAAAAGCCTCAGGGACAGAGGTATTTGGACTCAGTACCCAAAGCACGGAATATCAGCTAGAAGCAAAACACCGGCTCCATCTGCCATTTGAGCTTTTGAGCGATTCACAATTCAAACTGGTGAACACCCTAAAGCTGCCAACCTTTGAAGTAGAAGGCAACCGCTTGATGAAACGGATCACGCTGATTGCTCAAGACGGCAAGATTGTCAAAGTCTTTTATCCCGTGTTTCCGCCTAACCAAAACGCCCTTGACGTGCTGGCTTGGCTGCAAAAGTACAGTGTATAAATTCCTTGTATAAATTCCTTCCGGCAGCGATAGTGGGCTAGAACTCAGCACCAGCAGCTATCTACCGTCTGCGACAAAGGGTTTATTCGGCTGGTCGGCAGAGAATCCACAGCACCAACACAGAAGCTTACAAGGCTTGCAAAACAACTACCCTTGCTTTAGGATAGGGTACTTAATTCTTGTTTCGCAAACGAAACTTATGTCCACAGGGTATTTTTCTGTGAAAGAAGCCTCTGAAATACTTGGCTATTCACAGCAATATGTTCGCAAGCTGCTTAGGAGTGGTGAACTCAGCGGAGAATTGATCAGTAATAGATGGGTGATCGCATCAGAATCGGCTAATGAATATCGCTATAAAGAGGATGATCCAGATTCTGTTGTTCCAGATCATGAAAGACGGTCTTCTAGCAAACCTAGTTTAAAGGCATTAAGCTTCTTTTCTGGCTGCATGGGGCTGGATTTGGGGCTAGAAAAAGAAGGAATTGAAGTAATTCTTGCTTGCGAACTAGATAAAGCAGCACGAAGGACAATCGAAACGAATAAACCTGATATCGCTTTGATTGGCGATATCAGAGACTATTCAGCTAGCCAGATCAGAGAAAAGGCAGGATTGAATCTTCAAGAAGATATTGATGTAATAGTTGGTGGCCCACCCTGCCAAGCCTTTAGTAGTGCTGGCAAGAGACAAGGTTTTAATGATGAGCGAGGCAATGTATTTCTAACGTTCATTAATTTAATTATTGAACTGAGACCCAAATTTGCAATTATTGAAAACGTCCGAGGTTTATTATCTGCTCCGTTAAGGCACAGACCCCACGAAATGAGAGGGAACCAATATCCACCACTTTCTAAAGAAGAACAAAGAGGGGGGGCACTTCTCCATATTATTCATAAATTGAAAGAAGCAGGCTATGGCGTGTCTTTCAACCTATATAATTCAGCTAATTTTGGCTCACCTCAGCAGCGAGAGAGAGTTGTTATCATTTGTAGTCGAGATGGAGAAAAGCTCCCTTACCTCACACCTACTCATTCTGAACAAGGCTTATATAATCTGCCGAAGTGGAATACTCTCAGAGACGCACTTGCAGGATTGCCAAAAGATGGACACAATTTTGTTAAGTTCCCAGATAAGCGCCTTAAATATTATCGACTTCTCAAGCCTGGACAATACTGGCGTGATCTACCAATGGAGTTGCAACCAGAGGCATTAGGAGCGTCGTATCACGCCGGAGGTGGAAAAACAGGTTTTTATCGGAGATTAGCTTGGGATAAACCTTCTCCTACCCTCGTTACTCACCCAGCAATGCCTGCAACAGATTTAGCACATCCAGAAGAGGATCGGCCCCTTAGCATTCAGGAATATAAGCGAATACAAGAATTTCCTGATGATTGGATTATTGAGGGTACTCTACTTGATCAATATCGCCAAGTTGGGAATGCTGTCCCTTGTTCTCTAGGTCGAGCGATTGGAAGGGCGTTAGTAAACCACCTTAACGGTTTAAAAACAGTTGCTTTTAAGGATTTTCCTTATTCTCGTTACCTTAAAACTGATGATATCAGTTGGGAAATGGATGTTTTAGGCAGTGCTCATTCTAGCTCTATGAAACAACTTTCCCTATTTTTGGTATAGAACAACTTTCTGTTGCCCTCAGAGGGTGTTTGAAAAGGTATCGCGTGTGATGTTAAGCACTCAGAGATCCTCCCTAGCCCCCCTTAAAAAGGGGGGAAACCGCCTTAAAGTCCCCCTTTTTAAGGGGGATTTAGGGGGATCTTGCACGTTTTGCTACAAACAGTAGGACTT
>RFIF01000144.1 GCA_003695655.1 Cyanobacteria bacterium J069 | reverse complement strand
GGCCGGGGGCGGCCCTCTCGGCTGGCGCGGCGCGGCGGCTCATCATAAAAGCCCTGCTCATATGGGTCTGCAACGCGCCGCCTAGTTCTGGGTTCTGGAGAACGACGATTCAGCCGCTTGCTCACGTCCAAAAACAGATCCCGCTGTAAATAGGGATAGTCGCTGACCCACAGCCCATAGTCTGACAGGTAGACATCCGAAAGCTGCAAAATCTGGCTGAGATCGGGGCGGTTAGACATCACCACGAGCTGAGCGCGATCGCCCGGACGAATCACCCGATGGTCGCGCACCAGCGGCACCTGCACACGGGACAGGTAGCCCGCTTCATCGGCCAGCTCCAAATTCAGCCGGCGCTCCCGATTTTCCACGAGTACCAGTTCACCCTTTTTGTTGACGGTTTCCTCAGTGCCAATCAAGTCTTCGGTGATATAGACATCTGATACCTCGCCCTGCCAAAAGCCGCCATAGGGATAGCGCCGACACTCGGCATTGCGCCGACCAGCCTTATAGGCAGGGCCCCACAGCCAATAAAACCCCGCCACGATCGCCACGCTAAATTCTAAAATCTCGAACCAGAAATTGGCAGGCAGCACTGCCCGCAGCACCAGCCCCAACAGCCCACCCACCACCGAAATCAAGACTCGGCTCAAGACATCTTGAAACTTGCCCCAGTAGTAGCGATACTGCTGCCCAGTGGCCACAGCAGGAATCAATTGCTTAAAAACATCTTCGGTCAGCGGAGTTAGCATGATTTAGAAATGGCGATCGCCCTCACCAGGCATCAAAATCAACACAGACAAACCGGCCACGATGCCAACCAGACTGTACCCAACCAGACTGTACCCAACCAGACTGTACTAGGTATCGCTTGCAAAATCAGGCAGCAAGCAGCATTTTTCCGAGCCTAACATTTGTTAACCACTTGTGGCATCCATCCCCCGCTAGCCAATAAGTCATGAACTTGTCAATGTAAATTCTCGTAGCAATTGGAACATTCTCCGGTGGCACCCTGACAGAGTTCAGTAAAACCTTTGAGGAAATTAAACCCGTTCAATCGCAGAATATGGATAACTCTGGAGAACGCATTCGGAAACGCTAACGATTAGGGGGCAATTAAATCGTTAGTTTTTCTGCTCAGAAGGCGTCCTTACAGGTAAATTGCCTGACCTTGGGGGCTTATAAGGTCAGGCATTTTTCTTTTAAAGCTACCGAAAATAGCCGATCTCCTGGTGAGTTGCTGCTGATAGAGTGCAGCATCAGGAGGGGTCACGATTTGGCAATGACCTGGGGTGCGTTATCAATCACCTCAGAACCCTTAAGGATTCGACCCTATCGTGCCTGCCCAAACAAACCAAACCAGGGGCTGAAACCCTAAGAAGTCTAAATATTTTGCCGATAATATTTTGCCGATAATTGATGACAGCCCTCAGAAATCTTTGGGCCGGCGTTCAGTATGGTCTTACACTGAGTAAGGCTTTGATCTGGCAGCCCCTCCAATTAGGAATTCCCAAGTTGAGTATCAGCGTTGGAATCTATGTTGGAATCTATATAGTGCTTGAATGCTTGAATTCAGTTCTCGATCGTGGGTTCCCCCATCGCCTTCACGGTTTGCCGCTGTCAGACTTCTTAAGTCTCTCCTCTATTCTTCACCTTTGTTGACTGCATGTCCCCCGATCTTCTCCGCTCGCTCGTCTGGACTGACTATCGCCTGGCTGTTCTGTTTGCTGTTGTGCTGCCGCTAATTCTGCTCATTTGGGCTACGGTGGCGCAGGCGGAGTCCATGCAACGGCTGCTCATCATCTATTGGCGCGTGTCTAGCCTGCTGGCGATTACGGTCTATCTGATGATCGGCGATTTGAAGATTGCCTTTCTTACATCATTTTTGGCGCGGATCTTGATTCCCCTTGGGCTGTGGTTTTGGGTCGATCTAAACGAAGAAATCGACGACCAGCGGTCTAGCCCGCTCAAGTTTTTGTTTACGGCGTGGCGGTGGGCGCTGACGATTTACAGCACGCTAGGGGCGATCGCTACCCTCCCCTTCTTGCAATGTGCCTTTGCAGACACCACCTACCAAACGCCCTTCTGCCAGGTTTGGCGCGAGGCCCCGCTGATTTACAAAGATGTCCTCCATGCCAGCTACAAACCGCCTTTTCTGGGCTTTTTGGGCATCGTTGGGCTAATTATCTACCTGATTTATTTTGGCTACTTCATCGTGGTGCGGCTGGGGCGGCAGGGTCGCTCTGCCATCGAGCAATAGACCGTGTCAGTTCGCAATGCTATGGGCAAGATCGACAAACCATTCCCGCCGCCGATCTTGGTGACTGGCTCCCACCGCTCTGGGTCTACCTGGGTCGGTCGCATGATCGAAGCGTCGCCCCAAGTCGCCTACATCCATGAGCCATTTCACTTAAATCACAACTTAGGCTTTTGTGGAGCGCAATGGGACTATTGGTTTCAATACATCTGCGCCGACAATGAAGCAAACTATCGGCGGTTTTTTGAAAAAACAGCGCGGCTGCAATATAACCTGATTCCCAGTTGGGATTTGCTGACTGACTCAGCAGCCAGGAAGAAAGTGCTCAACGACCGCGCCTTTTTTGCTAAAAAGCGGGCCGCAGGTTGCCGACCGTTACTCAAAGACCCGATCGCCCTCTTCTCGGCAGACTGGCTAGCAACGCAGTTTCACATGGACGTGATTGTGCTGATCCGCCATCCCGCCGCCTTTGCCTACAGCCTCAAAAAAGCAGGCTGGTTCCATGACTTCCGGCATTTTCTCGATCAGCCTTTGCTGATGCGGGATCATCTGCATCCCTTTGCAGCAGAGATTGCAGACTTTGTGGCAGGGGATGAAAAACCCGGCGGCGGGCATGGGCGATCGATTCTGGAACATGCCGCGCTGCTTTGGAAGCTCATTCACTATCGCATTGCCACTTACCAGGATCAGTTTCCCGGCTGGCAGTTTGTGCGGCACGAAGACCTGTCGCTTGATCCGCTGACGGGCTTTCGACAGATGTTTGAGGGCTTGAAGCTAGAGTTTACTGATGCGGTTCAGCAAAAGGTTTTGGACTATACCAACGAACACAACCCAGCGATCGAGCCGTCGCTGTTTGCCCTGAAGCGCAACAGCAAGGCTAATGCCTATACCTGGAAGGAAAAGCTCTCACCTGACGAAATTATGTTCATCCGCACCCAAGTCGGAGAGCTGTCCGATCGGTTCTACACATCCGAGGAATGGTTGTAAAACAGGGGAAGAGACGCGGGTCAATGGCTACTCGACAAGTTCCCGATAAAATTTTGACAGCTTGATGACCTGCATCTTGAATGAGCAATATGAATCCTCTGGAGCATGAATTCTCTGGGGCATGAATTCTATCCGATCTGTGCAGATTTTTCTAGATCACGGTAAAGTCATGGAAGGAATGCCAGTTCTAGCATGGGCCTCGTTCTATCTTCAAGAAAGACTTTGTGCTGTCCTTGATTTGAGTGGTCTGCCTTCCGCTGTCTCCATCACTTTATCGACATGATGGTGCTAAATCGATTGAGCCAGTTTATAACTCCGCTCCAAGACATCCCTCGACCCAGGCAGAGCCGTGCTGTTGCTCTCTGCTTGAGTCTGGAGGCGCGTGTCCGCTAGTCCGCCGCGATTTGAGCGAGCAGGGGCGGAGGATGAATACTCTGCCTCGCTGGTTTCGATGTCTAAAATTTCAACAGAGAGCAACGAACGACTTGCGCAGCCGTCCATCTCTGAACCCCCTGACTTGTTTCAGCCAAATGTCCATGCGCTGCATTCTCCACCTAGCGGATTTCATTCCCAAGTTATCTGGCTGACAGATGAACTGCTGTTTAGCTTCCAGCGATGTTCTCGTCGTGCCTACTTAGACCGCTATGGTGATTTGGATCAGTGCGATGCACCGAGTGATTACTTGCTAAAGCTGCGGCAAGACAGCCTCGCCCATCGGCGCGAAATTTTGCAGGATGCCATTATTCATGAAGCGGATTATCCCCGATCCAATTGGGTGGCGGGTGCAGAGACTACGCTGAATCTGATGCGGCAGGGCGTCGAGCGGATTACTCGTGGCGTACTGGTGACGGAGTATCGGCATGGCGTGATGCTGGTAAGCTGTCCTGATTTGCTGGTGCGGCAGCCGGGGGAATCGATCTTTGGCGACTGGATGTATGTGCCGACGGATATTCGCCTGGGTAAGCGCCCCAAGCTGGATTATCAGGTGATGGCAGCGTTTCATGCCTATGTGCTGGCGGCGGTGCAGGGTGCGTGGTGTGATACGAGCTGGCTGATGCTGCGGCAGCGTGGCCCCTATGCGGTGGATCTGGTGGATTTGGTGCCGCGCATGGAGGAGATTCTCTATGCCTGTGCTGAGATGCTGCTGACTGAGCGCGAGCCAGAGGTCTTTATTGCTCACAACCGCTGCGACCTTTGCCACTGGTATAGCTTTTGCTATGGGCTGGCGACGGGCGATTCCCAGGGGGATCGCTTCGCGAATCGCCATCTCTCTCTGATTCCGGGTGTGACGCCGAGTCGCTATGTTTATCTCAAGCAATTGCAGATTACTACGCTGGAAGCGCTAGCTGCCACGCCGCCGAGGGAACTAGAAATGCTGCCCGGATTTGGCCCCAGCGTTGCCCAAAAGCTGGTGCATCAGGCCCAGGCAAGCCTGAGCCGTCAGGCTGTGCTGAATCCGTTGCTGCCCCATACAGCCCTAGAATCTCTGGTGCATCATCGCAAGCTGCCCACCGCCCAGGTCGAGCTGTATTTTGATATTGAGTCGGCACCTGAGCAAAACGTAGTGTATCTACATGGGGTGCTGGTGGTCGATCGGGAGCGGGGGCAAACCGCCTTCCACGCGCTGCTAGCTGAGACGCCTGAAGATGAGCAGGTAGCATGGAGCCAGCTTCTAGAGCTGTTTTGGCGCTACCCCGATGCGCCTATCTTTCATTTTTGTCCGTATGAAGTACAGACTGTGCGCCACTTGGGTGAAGAGTTTGGGGTGCCCGCCGAAGCTGTCGAACATCTGCTGACGCGGTTTGTCGATTTGCATGACTGGGTGACGCAGGTGGCGCTGCTGCCGGTCGAGAGCTATGCGCTGAAGGCGATCGCCCGCTGGCTGGGATTCAACTGGCGCGATGCGGACGCTAGCGGTGCTCAGTCGATTTTTTGGTATGCTCAATGGCTGCAAACGGGCGATCGCGCCTTTCTCGAAGCGATCCTCCGCTATAACGAAGACGACTGCCGCGCGACTTATCGGGTTAAAGACTGGCTGGTAGAGTTTGTCGAGTCCAAAATGCAGGAGCGCCAAACCCTCCAGAGCCAGCAGCAATAGGCAATAGGCAATAAGCAAACAATAGGCAATAAACAATAGACAATGGGCAGATGCGTGAGGTCAGAGCAAAAAAATTGCCAAAACATTTGACAAAACGCTCTCGAATCTACACAATAGAGATTGCGTCTTTTGAAGAGCGCGCCAACTACGAGGGACCGTAGTTCAATTGGTTAGAGCACCGCCCTGTCACGGCGGAAGTTGCGGGTTCGAGCCCCGTCGGTCCCGTTCTAATTAGAAAACAAAAAAGCTGAAAGCTGATTGGCTATTCAGACAAGCTAGCTATTCTTGTTTCTAGATGCCGTTTTCTTCCATATAGGCTTGGACACCCGCGTTTAGGTCAGCAAGTGCATCGTCTAATGTGGCATAGGTGTTTTGGCCTTCAAAGATGAGTCCACCGGGATCGAGCGCTCTGACAAAGGAAGAGCTGTATTCATCTTGTCCAATCTCAACCCAGCCCTGCACATCGAGAAATCGGCTGAGATGAGGATACTTTTCATCCAGAGTTTTGTTCTTGGGCATTTTAGTCCTCCAAATGCCAGTTCGTTTGACGTAACTGAATCGGCGTCTGCTTGACAACTGGAATCGTTGCGTCAGTCAACCCGCCACTGCAGATCACTCTGCCTGTAATCATTTCACCATTGATTCTCAGAGTTTGCTTGATTCCCGAATCCGTCACTTGATGCTGATAGACGGTTCCATCAGCCGTTAAAATCTTTAAGGTCAGTCCGCTCAGAACGAACGTCATGTTGGCGATCGCCCCACTGCACCAGCGGGCGACTGGTGATGCATCAATCTCTTCAATCCCTAATCCCCCACCCACAACCCCTAAAATATGTCCGTTCGCGTTCGCATTGCGCCCAGTCCCACCGGAAAACTCCATATCGGCACCGCTCGTACGGCTGTGTTCAACTGGCTATTTGCCCGTCACCAGGGCGGTCAGTTTGTGCTGCGGATTGAGGACACCGATTTGGAGCGATCGCGCTCGGAATATACCGACAACATCCTCGACGGACTCAAGTGGCTGGGGCTGACCTGGGACGAGGGCCCGGTCTTTCAAACCCAGCGCACCGAGCTATATCGTCAGAAAATTCAAGAATTGCTGGACAAAGGGCTGGCCTATCGCGCCTATGACACGCCAGAAGAACTGGACGCCATGCGCGAGGCGCAAAAAGCCCGCAACGAAGCGCCCCGCTATGACAATCGCCACCGCCACCTGACCCCAGACCAGGAAGCTGCCTTTGTTGCGGAAGGCCGCCAGCCCGTGATCCGGTTTCAGATAGACGACGACCGGGAAATTTCCTGGAACGATCTGGTACGCGGCACTGTGACCTGGAAAGGGCGGGATCTGGGCGGCGACATGGTGATCGCTCGTGCCTCGGCGGCAGGCGAGATTGGCGCGCCGCTGTATAACTTTGTCGTCGTCGTGGACGACATCGACATGGGCATTACCCAGGTGATTCGCGGCGAAGACCACATCGGCAACACGCCCAAGCAAATCTTGCTGTATGAAGCGCTGGGGGCGACGGTACCGCAGTTTGGTCACACGCCGCTGATTTTGAACCAGGCAGGCGCGAAGCTGTCGAAGCGGGACGGCGTGACTTCGATTTCCGACTTTCGCGACATGGGCTATACACCAGAGGCGATCGCCAACTATATGACGCTGCTGGGCTGGTCGCCGCCGGAGGGCATGGCGGAAATCTTCAGCCTGGAGGAAGCCGCGAAACAATTTAGCTTTGAGCGAGTCAACAAAGCCGGGGCTAAGTTTGACTGGGACAAGCTCAACTGGCTCAACAGCCAATATCTGCATCACAAGCCCGTGGGCGAGCTGACCGACCAACTGATTCCTCTGTGGCAGGCAGCGGGCTATGAACTCGACCCGGCGGGCGATCGCCTCTGGCTAGAGCAAATCGCCGCCCTCGTCGGCCCCAGCCTGGTAAAGCTCAACGATGCAGTGGAGATGACCCGCTATCTGTTTGTGCCAGATGTGGGCTTTACGGAAGTTGCCATCCAGCAGCTCCATCAGCCCAATGTCGCCACGGCACTTCAGGGCATCTTGACAGCGCTAGAGACGACGGCTGTGACGCCAGAAACCGTGCAGGATGTCATCCAGCAGGGCGTGCGGGCGGCAGGGGTGAAAAAGGGTGTGGTGATGAAATCCCTGCGGGCAGCGCTGACGGGCGACCTGCAAGGGCCAGACCTGGTGCAATCCTGGCTGCTGCTGCATCAGCGGCAAATTGACCAGTCCCGGCTGTCGCAGGCGCTGGCGATCGCCAGTCAAGCCCCCGCCTAAGCTTTGCTCCATTCCCCAACCCCTGGACTATTCGCTATCCAAATTGCCATGCTTCATTCTGCAACCTTGCGTCGGGTTTTGCTCTGTGCCGCGCTGCCGCTGGCGATCGCCGCTTTCGGTCGCGCCCCCAGTGCGATCGCCCAGATCCGGCAAACCCCGTCCGCCCCGTTGCAGCCGGCCGTTCCCTTTCCCCCCGAAGAAGAGGAGACAACAGAGCCAGCAATCGCTGCGCCGGCCGCCGAGCCGCCAGCAGTTGACGCTCCGGTGACAGAAGACCCAGCGACAGAAAACTCAGCGACAGAAGACCCGGTAGCAGAAGATCCCGTGATCCAAGCCCCGGCAGTTGAGATTCAGCCTGCCACACCTGTCGAGCCGCCAGCCGCCACCAGCCCAGCGCCCCCGGTTCCTCGCAGCACCTTCCAGCGATCGCCCCTGCCCCGTGGCGGCACCCTCATTTTTGAAAACCTGACCCTGACTCCGGGTGCAGACCCCAGCCCTAAAATCGTGCGCGGCATTAGCGGCGGGCCAATCTCTGCTAGCGATGTGGCCGGACGCCCCGAAACCGTTACAGGTCCATGCTTGGGCTTTGTAGATACCCAGCCCGACCACATCCTAACGTTGACAGATACCTTTGATTTCCTCAGCCTTCAGGTGCAGAGTGCGGAAGACACAACGCTCGTCGTCAAAGGGCCAGGCGGTAGCTGGTGCAACGACAACTACCTCAGCCTCAACCCTGGCATTGCAGGACAGTGGCTCCCCGGACGCTACGAAATCTGGATTGGCTCTCACCGGAATAACGGGTATTTTCCCTATGTGATTCGCGTTTTGCAAAGCCAAGATGCGCCGGAGTGATGGGGGGATGAGGTGTTGGGATAATAGACAAGATAAGATGCCGACGGACTCATTTACTTAGTCAACTCGCTTTATCTCTAAACTGCCCACTCATTCCTTATTCTTCATCCCTCCTCCCTCAAAGGTGTCTCTTTCCTTCAAAGACTACTTCTCGCGGCAGGCGAGCAATTATGCCAAGTATCGTCCGGGCTATCCAGACGAGCTATACAGTTATCTTACAGAAACGGCAACTGCACATACGGCAGCTTGGGATTGCGCGACGGGCAACGGCCAGGTGGCGATCGGACTTGCGCCCTATTTTGAAGCGATCTATGCAACCGACGCTAGCGCCAGCCAAATCGCCAATGCTTTTCCACATCCGCGTATTCGCTACTCAGTGGCTCCGGCTGGGGCAAGTGAATTGCCAGATCGCTGCGTCGATCTGATTACTGTGGGGCTGGCGCTGCACTGGCTGCCACTAGAGGAGTTTTATGCTGAGGTGAAGCGTGTGGGTCGGCCCAGAAGTTTATTCGCTGTATGGTGTAGCGATTTGTTTCAGGTGGCTGATGCGACGCCTGAAATTGCCGCGTTGATTGAGGAACTCTACAACTTAATTTTGCCGATGCAGCCACCAGAAGTGCAGTTGGTGCATGACCATTACCAGACAGTGCCCTTTCCATTTGAGGAACTGCCAGCGCCAACTTTTCGCCAATCCGTGCAGTGGACGCCGGAGATGATCCTTGGCTGTGTCTCAACCTGGTCTGCGGTGCAGCGCTACGCTGATGTGCGGGGCTGGGACGGGCTGAAAGCATGGGGCGATCGCCTCTCTGCCGCCTGGGGTGATCCAGCGATTCCCCTAACGGTCTGTTGGGATATTTATCTCAGGGTTGGGCGGGTTTAGGGGGCTGGGCGGGTTTAGAAGTTAGAGATTCAGGCTTGAGGGAGCAGGTGTGGAGGGCAGGGACAGAACTTGGCGAGGGGTCTGAATTTTTCAGGACTTACGCAGTTGAAACGAGTTCTGTAGATTCTGGATGATTTTTCGCGGGCGCAGCCCGCGAAAAATCATCCAACTGCGTAAGTCCTATTTTTGTCCGCCTTTTTTGTCCGTCTTTTACAGAACCCCAGCCTACGAATAAGCGCGATGAGCCAGCCACTCTTCAACATCCGTCTGCGATGGGAGGGCGCTGGCTTCTCCTGAGATGGGATCGTAGACATGCCAGAGCAGCTTGTGGGTGGTGCGATCGCAGTCTTGCCAAATGCGAGGCTGGAGAGAAGCGAGGGATTCGGCGCTGGGTGCAGTCCATTTAACGTTCATGAAACAGCCGTCCTTTTGAAAATCAGGAATTTTTAGATTAACTGGGGCAGCCAGTAGGGTAAAGCCAGTGGGGTGAAGCGAGAGCGTCAATTCTGCAAACGCCCAATCAGTAAAAACTGGGCAAGAGATTGGGCTAGAGCCAGGGACAAGAAGCGATCGCCTGCCCTAATTTCAGCTTCATGCTTTCACTGAGAAAATAATACTGTGTCTTTAGATACAGAACAATACTTTTGGGGGAAATCACCCAGGGAGGTTCACCCAGTTGGGTCGAGGAATCATCCAAGCGGCTGTACGTTCCGTTCAGTTGTGCCCTTCAATGACTGGCGCAGGCGATCTAATATAGAGGAAGGATAAATCTATGCCGACGCCGCTTGGTCACCTCATACCCATGACCTCTCAAACTACTTCGCCTGTTTTTGTTGCCAAGAAAAAGCTGTCCAAACCGCCCCTCGCGCTTCACTACTTGGGCGATCGCGTCCTGCGGCAGCCCGCCAAGCGCATCACCAAAGTAGATGATGAGGTGCGTCAACTGGCGCGGCAAATGCTGCAAACCATGTATAGCGAAGACGGCATTGGGTTAGCTGCTCCTCAGGTCGGCGTTCACAAACAGCTCATTGTGATCGACATCCATCTAGACGAACCCACTACGCCCCCGCTAGTGCTGATTAATCCCAGCGTGACGCGCCAGAGTCACAATACCTGCGTGATTCAAGAAGGCTGTCTGAGCATTCCTGGCGTGTTTCTGGATGTGGCGCGCCCGGAAGAAATTGAAGTGTCCTACAAAGATGAAATGGGTCGCCCGCAAAAGCTTGTAGTGAACGATCTGCTGGCGCGAGTCATTTTGCATGAAATGGATCACCTAAACGGGGTGATGTTTGTAGACCGGGTAGACAATGCTCTGGCGCTTAACCAGGAGCTGAGCAAAAATGGCTTTTCGGTGCAGGCTGTAAAGCCCGTCGCCTGAGTTCTGTCGCTGTTTGCCCAATCTGGTTGCCCCCAAAAACGATCTTATGATGACCCCTAAAAGCGGCCTGTTTCTTGCAGGTTCCTGCATCACGGCGATCGCCGCCATCGGCTCTATTTTTGAGCTAACCTCTACCACTCCCCAACTGGGAGCCATCCCTACAGGTGTCATCCTAGCCCTCAGCGTGCCGCTGACGGTTTTGCTATTTTTGGCAGCCGTCCGCGATGCTCAGGCAAATCAGTGACGAACTTCGTGCCCCAGGTGGCCTATCTGCGGCTATGTGCCCCAGAAGGCACTGCCCAGGCCGATGTGGTATATCCCTTGCCGCTGACGCGAGAAGTGACGCTGGGGCGAGATCCAGACTGCCAAATTGTCATTGACTCTGCCGCTTACACTGGGGTATCGCGGTTTCATGCCCGGATTGAAGCAACCGCTGATCGCGTTGGCTGGCAGCTCTGTGATCTGGAAAGCACCAACGGCACCTACCTCAATGGGCGGTTGCTGCATCAGGCCCAGCGCCTGCGGGCGGGCGATCGCCTATCGCTGGGGCTGCGCGGCCCCCAGTTTTTGTTTGAGCTGCGCCCTGTTGAGAAATCTGCGAGTGATCTGGTCGTTACCGATGACCAGTTGATTCCTACTATGTCGAGCAGCCTGCGGGCAGACGCAAACCTGCTAGAACCCGCAGAGGAGGTAACGCCTACCAATGAAGGCATCACCCTGAGTCAGCTTTTCCCCATTCTTTCAACTGGCACCGATCTGGTTCAACGGGCTTACTTAGCACCCGGAATCGTTACTGTCAGCTTTGTGGTGCTGCTGTTTATCGCAGTGGGCAATCCGCCGATTTTTAACGTCACGCTGGCTGTTTATCTGGCGATCGCCGCCTATTACGTGGTCTACCAGCTCTGTGGCAAGCCCAAACCGTTGGGGCTGCTGCTGAGCGTTGCGATGCTGATGGTGCTGCTGCTGCTCAGCCCCGTACTTAACCTGTTTGTCTATGTCTTTCAGGAGCTGCTGCCGGGAGAAATTCCGACCCAGTTTTCCGGCAATCTGCTGATGCTAATTGGGCAAATGTTTATTGGCGCAGGGCTGATGGAGGAACTGCTGAAAGCGATTCCTGTGCTGGTGGCCTGCGCCGTGGGGATGGCGCTGCGATCGCCCTGGCGAGAACGATTGGGCGTGTGGGAACCGCTGGACGGCATTTTATTGGGCACCGCTTCTGCCGTCGGCTTTACGCTGCTAGAAACCCTGGGGCAATATGTGCCCAGCGTGATTCAAAACGTGAACATGCAGGGTGGAATCGGGCTGGGCGAAGTCTCTGGGCTGCAAATTTTGATTGCCCGTGTGTTGGGGTCGATCGCCGGCCACCTGGCCTATAGCGGCTATTTCGGCTATTTCATTGGGTTAAGTATGTTAAAACCTGCCCACCGCTGGCGGACACTGGGCGTTGGCTATCTTACTGCGTCTGTGCTGCATACGCTGTGGAATGTCTGTGGCATTCTCAACCTTTCGGCGCTGGCGGTGGTGGGCAGTGTCTCCTATGCATTTCTGATGGCAGCTATTCTCAAGGCCCGCAAGCTATCTCTGAGCCGCCATGAAAACTTCGCCACCCGCTTGACCCGCCGAGGCTAGGGAAACGGGCGATCGCCCTTCGTTAACGAAAACGCATCTGCAACTGATCGCCTTTTTCCGGGTGCCTTTTATAGCAGCAGTGTCACTGCCGCAGCTTGGGATGGTTTCGCAGTTGTTTGTGAATCTGCTTCCAGCGCTGTTTTGCGGCTAGCTGCGCCTGCTGATCTTGCCGTTGTTCCAGGTAGGCGAGTTCGTTTTGCAGCTTTTGGTAGCTGCTCAGTCGCTTGGGGTCGAGCGTCTCGGCAGCGATCGCCGCTTGCACAGCACAGCCCGG
>RFIF01000143.1 GCA_003695655.1 Cyanobacteria bacterium J069 | reverse complement strand
CAGGGATTAGAAGGGCAGACACCTATTGATGTGTATAAAAAAGGATACAGGATTCATGCTTCTACACGTATGCTAATTTGATTTGTCATTACACCTAACTCCTAATCCCTAGCTAACGCCATTTTCTTCCAGGGTCACTGCGCCATTGGTGTCTAGCACTTGAATGAAGCAGGTGCCGTTGGGGAAAACGCGCACATAGAAGGTGGAGCCGCTGACGGTGCCATAGGTGGTGCTGCCATCCGGATTGGTCAGCGCAGCTAGACCGTTAGGCTGGCTGGTGGCAATGACTTCACTCGGCTTTTTCACAATTTGCAGCACGCCCTGGCCGTTCTGCTGGGTCACTTCTGCGAGGTGGTTGGGGGTGTTGCAGCGGGTCGAAGCAGATGCAGCCGCCGGAGGAGTTGCCGGAGCCGCCGGAGCCTCAGCCGCCGGAGTCGCTGCCGCATCTGGGGCCACTGGATCTGCCGGAGCGCTAGCGGGCGCTTCGGTTACTTCACCAATGCCTGCATTGGGCCCAGCATCGCAGGCGGCAAATAGTAGAGCGCTGAGGCTGGCGATCGCCAGCCCAACCCGGAGAGATCGTTTATGGGAGCTATGGGAGCTTTGTTTCATGGCGTTGCTTGGGCTTTGCGTCCAAAATCTTTCACATCATTGTACGCAGAGATGGTCAGGTCGGATTGTCAGGCGGCAACTAAACGACTCAGCCGAAATCTGGTAGGGTTTTATTTTTACGCAGGCATCGGGGTTGGACGCATGGTTGTGTTGAATGGGCGAGACTTGCTGAGCATGGCAGACTTGAGCAGTGCCGAGATCCAAGCAATCTTGGAACTGGCAGCGGAAATGAAGGCTGGGCGAGCCAAGCCCCGCTGCGAAAAAACCCTGGGGCTGCTGTTTCAAAAGGCCTCGACGCGGACGCGGGTCAGCTTTTCGGTGGGCATCTTTCAACTGGGTGGGCAGGTGCTAGATCTGAATGCTAGTGTTACCCAGGTCAGCCGGGGCGAACCCATGATCGACACCGCCCGCGTGCTCGATCGCTACCTCGACATTGTGGCGATTCGCACGTTCGACCAAAAGGAGCTGGAAACCTTTGCCCACTATGCGCAGATTCCGGTAATCAACGCCCTTACCGATTGGGAACATCCCTGTCAGGTGCTGGCTGATCTGCAAACGGTGCAGGAAGAATTTGGATCGCTAAAGGGACTGACCCTGACCTACGTCGGCGATGGCAACAACATGGCGCACTCGCTGATGCTGGGGGCGGCGCTGGTGGGCATGAACGTGCGGATCGCCAGCCCGCCTGACTATCAGCCCCATCCCGATATCGTGGCGCAGACAAAAGCCATTGCGGGCGATCGCACCGAAGTCCTGATTACCACCGACCCCCAGAAAGCCGCGCAGGGTTCCCATGTCATTTACACCGACGTGTGGGCCAGCATGGGACAGGAAGATCTCGCAGAAAGCCGCGTTCCCATCTTCCAGCCATACCAGGTGAATGACGAGCTCATCAGCCGGGCCGATGCTTCGGCGATCGTGTTGCACTGTCTGCCTGCCCACCGAGAAGAGGAAATTACGGACGCGGTCATCGAAGGGCCCCAGTCCCGCGTGTGGGATCAGGCCGAAAATCGGCTCCATGCCCAAAAAGCGCTGATGGCGATGCTGCTTGGGGCTGCCTGAGTTCTGCTAATGCTCAGGCAGTGATCATCTTTCAGCAAACGCCAGATCAAACGAAGCGCTCCCCTGGAGTCAGGGGAGCGCTTTTGTAGCCTACGCTAGTCAATCTGGGTGAGAACCAGATCAGGACTACGCAGTTGAAACGAGTTTTATAGAGTCTGGATGATTTTTCGCAGGCGCAGCCCTTGAAAAATCATCCAACTGCGTAAGTCCTACAGATATCGCTAGAGAGCGCCATAATGACGACACGCTCGCGACAATCCTAGGCTTGGGCCTCAGCCTTCTTCTTGCGACGGGCGGCAGCAGCGGCGCTGGCCGCCAACACCGTGCCGGCGATCGTGGCAGGCTCAGGTACGGCTGCACCAGCAACCTTGAAGTCGGGGCCGTTGAAGGAGGACCCGTTTGCAATCACACGCAGGCGGTTGGTGGAGGACCCGTTCAGCCACAGCCCCTGAGCGCCCACCTTCTGGGTGTAGCCAATTTCATGCGTATCAATGCCGAAGCCTGCATAGTCAGACTTACTGCTATCGAGCAAGTATTCTGCCAGCACTGCGCCTGCGTCATCTAGCGCCTGCACCAGCAGTTTGCTGTTCTGTCCACGCTCCCAGAAGAAGAAGCGGTCAGTCGCTTTTGCAAAGAACAGATCAATGATGAAGCTGCCCCGATCTTCGGTATCGATAATGCTGCTCAGGTTGAGGTTGCCCAAGCTGGCAACAATGCTTGCGTTAGTGGCAAACTCTTGGCGCGTGCCGATGGTGGCTTCGCGGCCCATGTCAGAGCTAGCAGCACCCGTATCGCCGCCGCGCCAGGCATCGTTATGAATAATATTGGCACCCGAAACCAGCTCAAATGAGCCATAGGACGTGCCCAGGGCAGAGGTAGCGCTGTCGGTGGTGGTGACCGAGTTCAGCAGGATATTGCCCCGGGAGTTGTTGCCTGTGAAATCGGTGCTGAAGCTAAACGGCGCGAAGGAAATGCCTGCTGCTCCAGCGGGCGATGCCAACAGTGCCAGAGTACTACCAGCGGTTAGCCCAGCCCAGGTAAGGATACGCTTAATGTTCATCATTTGCTTTGACCAGTAGTTTTTGCGGTTGAGAGGTCGAGTCGCGATGCATTGAGAGCAGAAGAGGTAATATTCTGAACCTTGCCCCACTCTCGGAGGGACGCTCGATGCGCACCCACTTAGCTACCTATGCTAGTCACAGAGATTCAAGGGTGTCTCTAGGTCAAGCCTATATTTCACGGCATCTTTACTCTGACGCTCTGAACTGTGGAACATACTGAGAAGAGGTATTTTTAAGCATTAAAAATGTAGTTTTAGCTTGACATGAACCACGTATTTCCCGCAGTTTTTGTCTTAAATTTTCATCTAAAAAGTCACATTATTAAGCCGCAGCAATGCTATTTCCCTGGCTGTTGTAAATTGGTCAGGCTCTACCCGCTCCTAAGCCTGCACCCTGGGGTGTTCGCAAAAGCATGACAAATGTAACGACGAGAGTTTGCAGAACAGGGTATATTGGCTTCGCTGATGCGATTTCCTGGCGTCCAGACTGAAAATTATGGTGATTCAAGACTCAAGTGGGCATACTGTTCCAGTTAATGCTCGAAAAACCGATATTTTCGATGTGTTTGGGTTCAAACACTACGCCGGGCCTAATCCCTATCTCAGCCGGGGTGCGCTGGTGTTTCGGCTGGCGCTGACAGGGCATCGAGAGCCGCTGCCGATAGCTGACTATGTGGAGGCGATCGCCCAGAGCTATCCCAAGATGGCGCTGGCAGAGTACGCATCCTACGCCGATTTGTTTGTTCAAACGGTGGTTGAGGTCGGCAAGCTAGACATGGATTTGCACTGTGAATTGTGGCATCTCCAGCCCGCTGCCCCAGCTTTAATTGCGGTCGAGTCGATTCATGAACCCACCAGCTACGGCACGGTGTATGCCGTTTGGGACTGGTTTGAAGCGATTTCCAATGGACAAGTCTTTAAGCTGGCAGACCAGATCGCGCTATTGCAAACCCGATTTCGGCGATCGGTCTACGGGGGGCCGACGGTTTATGCGCTGCTGCGGGCCGCTCATGACAAGGGGATTCCTGCTTTCTATCTGCCGGATGAAGGGCTGATGCAGTATGGTTATGGCAAAAAGCTGGTGCGTGGCGTCGCCACCACGTTTGATTGCGATAGCCACGTTGATTCCGACTTCACAACCCGCAAGGACGATTGCAAGGCGTTTCTCAGCACGCTGGGTTTCCCGGTGCCCCAAGGGGCGATCGTTTCTAGCCTTAAGGAAGCACTCAAGTCCGTGCAATCTATTGGTTATCCCGTTGCGGTAAAGCCCGTGGTGGGACACAAAGGCATTGGGGTGACGGCCGATGTACAGGATGACAGCGAGCTAGAGTTTGCCTTTGAGCGGGCGGTCGAGGCCCATGAAGAAGGGCAGGCGATCGCCGTGATTGTTGAGCAAAGTATTTCGGGACTAGATCATCGGCTGCTGTGCGTGGATGGCAAGTTTGTCGCAGCCACCCAGCGCCGCCCGGCATCGGTGACGGGCGACGGTCGTTCCACGATTGCCGAACTGATTGAGCTAGAAAACCGCAAGCCCGAACGACTCGATACTCCCACCTCACCCCTCGGCAAAATCATCACCGATGACTCGATGGAGCGCTACTTGTCCGAGCAGCGGCTGACCCTCGACAGCATCCTCGACCCCGATGAGGTGATTTACCTGCGCAAGGTGGCCAACCTCTCATCCGGTGGCGTCAGTGTCGATGCGACTGACCAGGTACACCCAGACAACATTGTGTTGGCGCAGGACATTGCCCAGCACTTTCGCCTTGTATGCCTTGGGATTGACGTACTCACGGCCGATGTCTCACGCTCCTGGAAAGAAGGCAACTTTGGCATTATTGAAATCAATGCCGCGCCAGGAGTTTATATGCACCTGCGGCCGGCAGTCGGCAACAGCATTGATGTGGCCTCGCGCATCTTAGAAACCTTTTTTACATCGGGACGTGCCGCCCGAATTCCCATCTTTACATTCAACTATCTGCCGCTCAAAGAGCTGCAAGAGCTGATTGATCAAATTCTGGTGAACCATCCCAGTTGGACGATTGGGGCGATTTGTCGAGATGCTGCCTTTGTCAATCGATCGCAAAAAGCGCTGAGCGGCTCTTACAACACAAAAGTTCAAAGCCTCTTGCGCAACCCCAAGCTGGATTTGCTGATTGCTGAATATGACGAAGCGACGCTGGAACAGGAAGGCTGCTTTTATGACGGCAGCAATATCGTGATTCTAGACGCACCAACGGAGGCTGAAAAGCTGCTGGCTCGCAACATTGCCGAGGACGCAACGGTCGTGACGAAAGAAGGAAACTCGGTTTCGATGCGGCGGGAAGGACTGGTCGAGACGTATGAACTGGGAGACGAGGAGCCGTTTCAGCGCGTGTATTGGAAAGAGATCTCGGCCAGCTTGTCAGAAAAATAGCGCTGTCGTTTGTAGACCGGCAGTTTTTTCCAGCATCACCCTGGTGGACTGACAACACAATTGACCAATCAACTGACCAATCAACTGACCAATCAACTGACCAATCAACTGACCAATCAACATGGGTAGCTAGAAACCGTGCCTGCCCATACAACCCTGCTCGTACCTCCGGCAGGCTACGCAAGCGCGGGTGGAACGACGGCATCCAGAACCCGCGAAGTCGGACTTTTCTCTACTAGCGGTGATTTTAACCGCTATATACCCAAGTTTTGTTGGCCGATCCGCAGCAAAACCCGATTATTTCAAGGTTGGGTGATCACCAGCGTAACCGTGTAGCTGCTGTTGGAGGGCTGATCAGCCGTTGGATAGGGGGCTAACTCCAAAAGTTTAACCGTCAAACCCTCGACCGACTGCATGGCGATCGCTTCATCACCGGCTCGTTGAATGAGCGATATCTCTGTGGCGGGCTGTCCCGCCTGACTCACCGCGACGACAATTTCGGCTTGCCCCTGCCATCCGCAGGCAACATCCGTGGGGCAGCGCGAATCTTGCTCCACTCGTTCAAAGGTCAGCGTCCGGTTTTCTGGCAGAGTGGCAGTGCCCGCCAGGGGTAGTTGAAAGGGGGTGCCCATCTGGACAGTATTTGGGGTGGGTGAAGGATTGGAGGAGGCCGGGGGCGGGGTCAATCGAGTGCAGCCCAAGACCAAAACAGCCGCCAGCAACAGAGACGCCAGCCGCGCCGATTGGGAGAGTGGGGTGGACGAAACAGGGTGAGAGCGAGGCATAGGGCAGGAGTCAGGATGAGGGGTCAGAGGTTCGGTCTGAACGTCAAGCGATGCAGGGCTGAAGGGGTGGTAATCTGTCCTACCTATTCGTTTGCAGACAGACTAGCGGTGCTCTAGGGCGAGGTCGCGGAGGCGCGCGAGCAGGGGTTGCAGGGTGGGCGGTGCCGTGAGATCGGTGACGGTGAGGGACTGATGGCGATCGCCCTCTTGTAGCTCCAGGCTGTAGGTCATGACATCTGGTGGGCCGGCAGTTGTTGCGGCCACCTGAGCGGGCTGCATCTCCATCACCTTAGACTGCTCAATCAGGGCCTCAAGTTCCGAGGCGTCTCCCGGTCGGAGGGTGTGGGTATCGACCGTGTAAGCAAGCCGTAAGTTAGCGAATCCACCGCTAGATTTGAAGTCGATGCGCATGGTTAGAGTTGGGGTGAAGGGTTAGCGTGCCGCACGGCCGACGCCAGGCGGTGAGCGCGATGCGGCAATGGGGCGGGACTGGGACGAAGGGATGAAGCGGGGAGCAATGATGCTCGATGATTCTATGGTAGCGACTGGGGAGTATAGCAAGCGACGACGCGGCCGGCTCCACGAAACTGGCGCAGGTAGGCGCGGCTGACGGCATCCCCCTGCTCGGATAGGACATCGATGCCGATGCCGTTGCGTCCCTGATCTTTGCCAGAGCTGTGGAGATAGTGCCCGTCTCCGAGATACAGCCCGACGTGGGTGCAGCGGTCGGGTCGGCCAAAGAAGACGAGGTCGCCTGGCCGCAGATCAGCGGCGGCGATCGCCGCTGGAGAGGTGATGGGCAGATTGGCCACAAAGGCTTCCTGCTGATAAGCGTCGCGGGGGAGCCAGATGCCCGCTGCGGCAAAAGCGGTTTGCACCAGTCCGGAGCAGTCATAGTTGGGGCCGACGGTGCCGCCCCACAGGTAGTGGTTGGGCTGGGCCATGGCCTGGCGGGCAAAGTCGATGACCTTGGGCAGGCAGGCGTGGATGTCGTCGGCGCTGAGGGCGATCGCCTGATAGGGCGCGTCCGCCACCGTGAGTCGATCCAAATCCTCCACCGCCACCCAGCCAGGATAGTCGTCTTCACACAGCACCACCGACACCGCTGCGCTTGCTGGATGATCATCGATATCAGGCAGTGGTGCTAAGATTCGCAGTTGCCGCCCTGCGACGGCCTGGGTCGCCAAATTTTGGAGCGTGGGCGAGTCATAAAGATTCAAGTTTTCCACGCACTGATACGTAGCCGAGCGTTCGGCAACAAAATCAGCTTGAATAGACACAAGAGACACCATGCCTGCCTTGGGTTGACCTGGACGGCGGCTGGCACCCCGCGCCTGCGGCTGGGTCTGCCCGTTGGCCCCAGGGAGGCGCAGTTCCTTGCCCAGGTTTTTAGTGACCCTTATATATTACGACTGCATTCATTTATCTTTAGCCCGCTTGCCCTCTTACCCCTGCCTCCATGCCGTTTTTTCAGCCGGATGACCAGCTTTCTCAACAGGGCGATCGCATTCTAGCCGCCACCCGCGCCGAGTTTTCGACCCTCGCCCCCAACCAAATTGCCATCACCTGGCTGGTCTATCGGCCGCCGATTCCGGTGAATACGGGCGGGGCGATCGCGCCGCAGCAGTTTTGGCAATATCCCGTGGGCGGCTTTTCCTATCGTGGCGTGGAACTGATCTATCCCGCCAGTGTGGTCAAGCTGTTTTATCTGGTGGCGGTGCAAGAGTGGCTAGAGCAAGGCATGATCGCGCCTGCGCCGGAGCTGGATCGAGCCATCCGCGACATGATTGTGGATTCCAGCAACGACGCGACGGGGCTGGTGGTGGATATGCTAACGGGCACGACTAGCGGGCCAGAGCTGCCGGTCGAACCGTTTGAAACCTGGAAATATCAGCGCAATATCGTCAATCGCTATTTCAAATCCCTGGGCTGGGAAGAGCTGGACACGATCAACGTGAACCAGAAGACCTGGTGCGATGGCCCCTACGGTCGGGAGCGGGCGTTTTATGGCGAGCTGATGGAAAACCGCAACCTGCTGACGACGGACTCGGTGGCGCGCCTGCTGCATAGCATTGTCGGCGGTGTAGCTGTCAGCGGCGAGCGATCGCAGGTGATGATGCAGCTGCTGCGCCGCAGCCTCAACCCTGCCGACCTGGCGGCCGACCCGGAGAACCAGGTGACGGGCTTTTTGGGGGGCGGTCTGCCCCCCACGGCACAGCTTTGGTCGAAGGCAGGGCTGATGAGTCGGGTGCGCCACGACGCGGCCTATATTGAGCTGCCCAACGCGCTGCCCTACCTGCTGGTGGTGTTTACCGAAGGGCGCGACCACAGCCAGAATGAGGCGCTTTTGCCCTTTGTGTCGCGACAGGTTGCCGAGGCGATGGTGGCGCTTAAGACCTAGCCCACCAGAGCGGCGATCGCTCCCCGACATCTCTCGGAACCTCAAACGGCTGACCCAAGCCTGTCGTTGCTCAACCTTTTGGAACAACACGAACGCTGTTGGGACGTGTTGCAATGACCAAGATCTCGAAGCACTGAACCTCGGCAATTGGGGGGCGAATCGCCTACTCACCCGTGAGATGACAAGACCAGAACGCTGAGGGCTAACGTTCCGGTTGAGCGGCTGTCAGTAACCTTTGCATCTGCACCAACATTTCCCATCAGTCCGCTCCAACCGGGTTGTTATGCCGTGCATTTTCAAGGAACTTTAAATGGATTAACAATTCCTAGCCCATCAATACTTGAGTATCCAAGATCCTCTGTATAAAGCGTTTGAACGTTTACTTCTAAACAAGCAGCAATAATCATTGAATCCCAATGAGATAGACTAAAACGGCTTATTAGATCCTCAGCACGATCAATAACACTCCATGTTGGAAGCGCTGTGTACCAAACCTGTTGCAAATCACGAATATACTGATAGGCCTGCGCTCTGTTATATCCCAATGATTCTAATTTGCGACTAGCTGCTAAATACTCACAAGCAACTTGCCATAACAGAACACCTTCCGTCAGAGCAGATACAAGAGAAATTGCTATGTCTTGCTTGGCTGGATCACGAGAATCATTGACATAAATCAAGATATTAGTATCAACGGCGTTCATGCAGCATATCCCGTGTGAATTGAGGAGCGTTCATTGGAATTGGGTTTTGCTGCATTCGCTCAACCAGCGATTTCAAAAACTGCCGCTTAGTTTTTACATCAACAATTGGCGGTGACACAACTTGAGGAGCCTGAATCAGCAACTCAACCTCAGTCCCTTCAGGCAACTCAAAAGCTGTTTGGAGGATAAATGTACCGTTACGGTAAATTGCTTTCAGGGCTTGAGGCATAGGGAAAACTCCAGATTGATTGCTTAACCATGCTTTCTAGCATAGCCGATCGCCCTATCGTCAATCTCAAAACACTGTCTCATCAACAACCTCAAGCTTTCTTAATCTCGAATACTTACAGATAAGCTTTCGGCTACCGCCCCCACCTAGGACTTGCGGCATAACGGTGAAGTTGTGCGGCGGCAGACAACCTCGAACACTCACAGATAACCTCCGTACCGTCCGCACCAACGCATTTATGGGGAGACGGAACAGTAAAGGAGAGGAGACGACCATGCAGTGAGCGACAGTCAGATGTCTACTAACATATCGCTTCGCTCCTCTCATAGAGAT
>RFIF01000142.1 GCA_003695655.1 Cyanobacteria bacterium J069 | reverse complement strand
TGAGAATTGAAAATGCCTATCTATGTATCACCAACCAAAACATCGAGAATAAATACAATGAGCGGGTATTTTTCACCCGTCCAGCAGATGAGAAGAAATGGAGTGTGAGCCTGAACGAGCTTCAGGCTGACGAACTTAGAAAGGCTTGGAAAGAGCTAATTGAGAACTATCAGGAAGAGCATGAACGCGAAATTGAAGCAGGCTCAGAACGCCCACCCCAAACCAGCTACGGAAAGTGGTCAAGACACATCACTGGGGGAAGTCAGGAAGCTCAACTGAAAGACGGCACCCTCTGCTATGCCTTTGTTGAGAAGGATGGAAAAAATCTGAAAGTGACTGCGCTGTATCCAGTTATGATTGCCAGGAAGCTGTTTGAGGTTGATCCTGATTCACTCTTGCCTGAGTCGCTAAAACCCCCTGGCACATTTAAGGAGCTTTCGCCTGCCGATCGCGTTTTTGGTTGGGTGAATCAGAAGGGCAAAGGTGCTTACAAAGGTCAGTTGCGGCTTCATTCGGTGAAATGTTTATCAACGGATGCGATTCAAGAGTTTACGGACGATCCAGCGAATAACCCTGGATTACCGCTGACAATTCTAGGGCAACCGAAACCGCAGCAGTCTCGGTTTTATGTTGCCAAGGATAAACAAGGTGGTGCTTTAAGTAAGGGCACACCTAAACAAGATGGATATGCTTCTGCAAATCAAGGGCTGCGGGGGCGGAAGGTGTATCCCCATCACAAGGCGATCGCCCACAACACCGAATACTGGAATGACCCCATGCGCGATCGCACTGGGCAATCTGTCAACGGCTACTACCAAGAATATCGCCGTCCGAAAAAAGATGGCACTGAGCAGCGCGATAGCCAAAACCGCTCGATCCAAGCCTGGGTAAAGCAAAACACTCAGTTTCAGTTTGACATTGACATTACGAATCTGTCGTCTGTGGAGTTGGGCGCGTTGCTTTGGCTGTTGACCTTGCTAGACAAGCATTACCACCGACTGGGCGGCGGCAAGCCCCTCGGCTTTGGCAGCGTGCAACTGAAGATTGATTGGAGCCAAACCGATCTGCAATTAGGGCAAGATTGGCAGCAATATTATGAGTCGCTGCTGCCGATCGATCCACCCGATCCAAAGCAGGCAGAACAATGTATCGATACGTTCAAGCAAACCGTCGCACTTGCTTACTCACCGAAAAAGAACACAGAGGACTTTGAAGAAGTTCTGTTTATTCGAGCCTTTAAGCAGGCTGCAAAAGGGCTGGACGGGCCGATTCACTATCCCAGGGTTAGCGCACAGCCCGACCCAGACGGCGAAAACTTCGAGTGGTTTACCGAAAACGAGAAGGGCAAAAAGCTGGCGCTCCCGTCGCTCTGGGACGAGACAGGTTTGCCCTACTGGGAATAGCGCTCTAACTTCGACAATTTCTTTGGCTGCTGACCCGACTCATGGCGCTTACCTAACTCAAGACAGCGATGGAATCTTCGTTTGACTATCCGCCGACAGTAGAGCTGTTGGATTATCTGGTGCCCGGTGTGCTGGGGCAAAAGGGCAATTTGCTCAAGGCAGTGCGGCTATGGGCGATCTTGCGATCGCTCTACAGCGAGAAACCCATGCTGCTCTCTACGGATGCGGCGGGTTCCTTTAGCAATGCCCAGTGGCGAGAATCTTTTTTGCAGCCTGACAATCAGCAAAAGACCCTCAAACAATGGCTCTTTCAGAATCAGCCTGCGATTGATGAAGCGATTGATAAAGTGATGGATGAAACACTATGGCGGCAAGCATTTATGAATCGCTACGGCATTGAGTGCGATCGCCTTTCTGCACTGCTTGGAGATGCACCCAAGTATGAAGAGCCGATTCCATTTCAAATCGACCACCGCACGCTGCGGAACGACTTTGCCACACTGGAAAAACTGGGCTGGCTCAAGGCTGGCGGCACGGGCAGTCAGCGACGCTATTCCAAAGTTGGCGTCTTGCCGACCTTGCCCTGGATTGCCGCCAGCGCCGCCGAATCTGCGGACGAGCCAGCGCTGATCCACTTTATTCCCAATGATTTGGCAGGCGTGGTCGAGCATTTTCCTCAGCCGATTAACGGCACACAGCGGTTTATTTTAGATACGGAATACATCATTTCTCAGTCCGTCTCTCGCCAGGTTGATCAACTGCTCCAGCTTTTAAAGCAAGCCTGGCAGCAGACACCTGTACCGCCTGTCCGGTTGGTCTATCGCAGCATTCGCTATTATGAGGCCGAGTTTGAGATTCTGACCTATCCGGTCTGCATTTATTATTTCCAGCGTGCGCCGTATCTCTTTGCCTTTGGCCAAACGCCCCAACACTTGGATGATGGCAACGCCAAAAGCATGAGCTGGTATGACTATCGGCTTGATCGGATTCAATCGCTTCGGCTGCTGGACTGGGCAGATCAGTCTTTGCCGACCGAATGGCAGGTCAAGGCTCGAAAGACCTTACCTGCATCTACGCCATTTTCCGACTTACCCAGGCGATTTGCTGAGAAAACACCCGAATTTGTGCAGCAGGAAGTTGCCTCGGCCATGGGTGTCGAAATTCATCGCCCGATCGCCCCTTTATTACTCAGATTCGAGCGCTATTTCTACGGCAACTACATTGCCAATACCGAACGTGCCAAGCTCTTTGTAGAGATGGGGTTTGCCCAGGCAGAAAAGCGCTTTCAGGCTGACCCAGAGATTAGCGCTCAGGGTTTGTCACTCACAAAACTATTTGGCGATCGCCCCCGTCACAAGAGCAGTGTCTTTTGCACAGCCCAACATCGCCTCGGAGATAACAACGTCGTCATGCGGCTGCGCGCCTGGGGGCCCAATGTGGAAGTGCTGCTGCCGCTGAGTCTGCGCCAGCGCATGACGGACGATCTGCAAGAAACCTGGAGACTGTATGACCATAACTTAACGGGATAGGAAAACTGGCAAATGACGCAAACGAGATAAGACGAGTACACAGAAATGATTCCTGAAATGATTCCTGAAATGATTCCTGAAATGATTCCTGAAATGATTCCTGAAATGATTCCTGAAAATCACATTCAAACACCGTCCCTAAGTCAGCGATTTGCCCATGCGTTGACCTATGCATTTCATCTACATCAGTACCAATTTCGCAAAGGCAGCACTGTCCCCTACGTCAGCCATCTGATGAGCGTTGCCGCCTTGGTGCTGGAAGACGGCGGCGATGAAGATGCGGCGATCGCTGCCTTGCTTCACGACGCAGTGGAAGATCAAGGCGGGAACGCCACTCGGAACGAAATTGGGCAACAGTTTGGCGATCGCGTTTTACAAATTGTCGATACCTGCACGGAATCGGACGAAACGCCAAAACCATCCTGGAAACAGCGAAAGCTCCAGGCGATCGCCCAGCTCCAGCAAGCCGAACCCGCGATTCAGCGCGTGATCATTGCCGACAAGCTGCACAACCTGCGCTGCATTTGGGCAGACTGGCAGCGCTGTGGCGATCGCGTGTGGCAGCGGTTCAACGCCAGTTCTACTGATATCCTCTGGTTTTATCGGGCTTGCCTGGATGCCGTAGGCGATCGCCCAGACAGCCCAATGGTGACGGAACTTCGTACCTTACTCACCACCCTGGAGAATCGTTCACATCACTAACCCTTTACGCTAAATCTTCATGGCAAAACCCATCTTCATCATCACCGATCGCCCGCAACCAGACGGAATCGTCTTCCGTTTGGTGGAGTTTGAAATCCCTAGCGGCGTCACCACGCCCGAACAATTTGCCGAAGCGGTGCAGGAAATTGAACCGGCCCTGGTCGGTTCGCTGCCGATTTTGATCAACGGTCGCGGCCCGGTGTGGGGATACGGCATGATCTTTCACGCGGCTCACCCCAGCCCGGCGATCGCCACCTATGATCCCCGCCTGGGCTATGTCATTGTGCAAACGCACGATGAGCGATTTCAACTCGGAAAAACCATTAGCCTCTCACTCACATAGCGCTAAACGCACAGGTTAAGACAAGTCGAAATCAACCAAACCAAACCTTTCTAGCCTTTCAGCCCTGACCCCTGATCCCTAGCACCTGATACCTGCTCCCCCCTCTACCATGACGATTCCCCATAGCCCCTTTACTCAAACCTTTGCCACTACTGATCCCCGTGCTCACTATCAAGGTCGAGTGATTGCCGTGGGTGGGCCGCCCCATTCTGGCAAGTCGGTGTTTCTGGCCGAACTTTATCGGCAGCTTTTGCAGCGGCAGCCATCCAGTGTGTTTTTGCACCGCGCCTGTCCTGATGGGGAAGGGATGTGGTCTAATGAAGCCGACCCGGCGATCGTCCAGCAAATTCGCAAAAAAGCCGCCTTCTCGGAAGAGTTTGTTGGTTCTACGCTGCACATGATTGAGCAGTTGGGAAGAAACGCCCAGCTTTCTCTGATCTTGCTGGATTTGGGCGGCAAGCGCACGGCCGAAAATGCCGAAATCTTGCGGCGATCGACTCACTGCATGGTAGTGTCGGCAGATGAGGAAGAGGCGATGCGCTGGCACGTCTTTGCGGCCGATGAGGGCTGTCCGGTATTAGCCAGCTTTCAGTCGCGCCTGGTGCGATCGCCCGACCAGCAAATCGACCCTTCTGCCCGCTCCACCATCCAGACCGATCGCCCCATTCCCCAGGGCACGCTCGTCAACCTCTGCCGCGAACTGGGAGCCGACTGCTATCAAGAGGCGATCGCCCAATTTGCCGACTGGTTGCTGGCCCAACCCTGCTAGCGCCTCCAAAACGCACCCCCAAACCCACTAAATCGATGGGATGAGTATCTCTACTCATCCCATTTTTCTTTGGCTTTTCTTCGGTTGACTTTTAAAGAAACTCCGCCATAATAAGGACAAGGAGAGCACATCTCCACGATCCGAGCGAACCTTGAAAACCGCATAACTTCGTTGGATTGCGTCGATGCCTTGTCATGCAAGGCTTTGAGGAAGCAGATACTTAGCTTTATTGATAAAAATCCTCCTCTACCGACACTCAGAAAGGATCGCGTCGATTTTTGCTCAGGAGCCTGCTCCTGGCAAGAGTTTCAGACGACGCCCTTTCAAACCCATTTCCCCGCAAGGGGACTGAAACGCACCAGCTAATTTCAAGTCAAAGTCAGGATTATATTGATCTTTCAAACCCATTTCCCCGCAAGGGGACTGAAACTGTTCCTATGCTTCCAGATTCTATCGTCCCTAAAGCTTTCAAACCCATTTCCCCGCAAGGGGACTGAAACCAACACAGTCGGGTCGGCGCCGTCGTTTACGCGAGACTTCTTTCAAACCCATTTCCCCGCAAGGGGACTGAAACACTGAATGTCCTCAGGC
>RFIF01000141.1 GCA_003695655.1 Cyanobacteria bacterium J069 | reverse complement strand
TTCTCTCAAACGGAACTGTCTGCACCCCGCGTTGTTCGCAAGGCGGGGCTTTTTCTGTCTGCGGAACCAATCGATGCCAATTTCAGACTCAGGGAAGAGAGGCGGATGCGAATCAAGAAATCTTGCCTGAAGAGGTGAATGTGAAACGATTGATTAGTCATACAAAATGGGCGATCGCCCTACTGTTAATTCCGGCGGTGGGCACGGCGATCGCCTGCACCAACCAGCCCGCCGAACCCGGCATCCCAACTCCTGAGCCAACGCCCCAGCCGATCGACGCGCCGCTGCTGCCGCCCCTTTCGGAAGCAGTGCTGAACCAGCGGCAGGCTGAAATGCAGCAGTGGATTCAGTCCGACTTGGATCTGGTGGGGCTGGGCAAAATTGGGGGCATGGGTTCGCCGATCTCGCCGGAGCTAGAGGCCTATCGGCAAACCTGGGCAGAGATCGACCCCGCCGTTGCGCCCTTTCTGGGAACCTGGGCCAAAGAGTGGAATATGCTGCCCCATAACTTTATGACCGTTTTCCCGTCCGAGGTGGCGGGGCGCGTGTGCCTGGTGCGCTATCGCCAGCAGGAAACCGACACCGTGCCGTTTGAGACGTACAACACGCCGCTGGAATTTTCGGTGGCGCAGGTGGTGGATGGGCAACTACTAGCCAGCAATACGCAATCGGCGCGATCGCTCATTCAGCGCACACCCGCCTCCGACTATGTGCCTTATGATGTGGAGTTTTTGTCCACGGTCGATCCCGACGGCAGCCTGCGGGTCTATGCGTCGCAGCGCCCGCCAGCGGTCGATCCAGCCTGGGAGCCGGAACTAGTAGAGCAGTTTCGCGCCAATCAGTGTCGTAGCTAGACACGGAGCAGGAGCTAGGGAGCGATCGCCTTTGAAAAGAGCGATCGCTCCCTATTTTGCTGGTTGCCTCGTCCCGGCATTAGCCGCGATTTTTAATCATCATCACGTCCACAATTTTTTCTGCCGAGGCTTCTGAAATATTCAGCGCCTGGTAGAGATCGCTGAGAAACTTTTGTTCTTCTGGGGTGACGCGACCATCCGCCAGCACCAGGTCTGTGGCAACGGCAAAGGCCGATTCCTTCAGCTCGAAAGGCAGCGAGTCTTTGGCGATCGCAAACAGCACCCCCACTCCGTCGCGCCGCAAAATGCTGAACAGCTTGTCAAACATGCGCCGCATAATGTCGCTGGAATAGCTGCGGAAAAGCTGCATTCGGTTCAGCACGTTCATCAGCCCGGTCAGTTCTTCTTCGGCCAGATAGCCGTCGGAGGCGATCGCAGCCAGGGCGATCGCGGCGTAGGCTTCAGCCGGGCTAAACGTTTCTTGTACGGGGCTTTGCACGTTAAACATCCGATCAAACAGACCCATGACAATTCCTCCAAATAGGTACAGTTAGCCTTGCCCAGTTCCGATAGTCGCTGCTGGCGAAAAGCAGCAAGCCTGAGCATCTGCGACTTGCTCACAGAGTGCCCAAAGTGACCAGGACTTTCACGGCGATGGGCTTAGCGGGCAGCCAAGCACTGGTATTTAGAGGAATGGGGTACTTATGCAACTCGCTACAGCATCAGGTTGAGCAAGTTGGGCGAAAGGTGCTCTGAGGGACGATGATCGAGCAGGCAATAGGGTCGGGAATAGCAGAGCGGCGACTCCAGCGCGTGATCTTCCAAAAAGGCCCCGTTGGCCATGACGCGCTCCGTCACGCCGTTGAAGACGATTTGCCCTTGGCTGAGCACCACCGTCCGCGAACACAGCTCCACCGCCAGGTCGAGATCATGTGTGGCAATGACTTGGGTAATCGGCAGCGATCGCAGCAGGTTGATCAACTGACGGCGCGATCGCGGGTCGAGCTGGGCCGTCGGCTCGTCGAGCACCAAGACCTGGGGCTGCATGGCCAAAACTCCGGCGATCGCCACCCGCTTTTTTTCACCCCCCGACAGGTTGCCAGGGCTGCGCGGCCCGTAGTGATGCGGCTCTAGCCCGACAGACTGCATCGCGACACAGGCCCGGCGCTCCAGCTCACTGCCCCGCACGCCTTGATTCATCGGGCCAAAGGTCACATCTTCCCAGACCGTCGGCATAAAAAGCTGGTCATCGGGGTTTTGAAACACCACACCTACAAAATTCCGAATGTCCTTGAGATTTTCAGGGGTGACGGTCTGTTCACCCACCACAATCTCACCCACTTGCGGCAGCAAAATGCCGTTAAGGTGCAACAGCAAGGTTGATTTGCCCGATCCGTTCGCGCCGACTAGGGCCACCCGTTCTGAAGGGGCGATCGCCAGATCAATCTCCCGGAGAGCCTCCGTGCCATCGGGATAGGCATAGCTGAGCTGTTGAATATGAATTGGATTGTGATGCATTCAAAAAACCGTAAGAGGGGCTGAGATAACAGGCGGGCTGGCATCAGGGCTGGCGCTAAACCAGATAAATTGCCTGACCCAGCAGCAGCAGCACCGCCATCAGCGTCAGCGCAACGACATCTAGACGAGTAGGAATGGGCAGATTGGGGACGGGAATCAAGCCGGTGTAGCCCCGCGACAGCATCGCCCGATGAATGCGATCGCCCCGATCATACGTGCGCAAAAACAGCGCGCCGATCATATTGCCAATGACCAACCGCTGCCAGCGTCGATGGCTCATCAAGTTGCGCGACTGAGCGGCCCGCTGCATCGCCGTCACCTCCTCCAGCAGCACGCCAATATAGCGAGACATAGACGCCAAAATCGCCACCAGCAGCGCGGGCATTCGCAGTTCCCGCAATGCCTGCAACAGCGCCGGAACAGAGGTTGTGATCACCAACAAATTGAGCATCAGCAGACTCAGCATCCCCTTCAAGGCGACGCTGCCCAACACCATCAGCCCTTCGCTGGTCACGCGCAGCCAGCCCCACTGCCAGAGCACGTCTTCCCCAGGGCGAAACAGCGCCCCCAGCACCACCACGCCCAAAAACAGCATCTCCACCGCGAGTCGGCGCAGCAGCACCGGCAGCGTCACCCGGCTCAGCAGCACCAGCGACAGCAGCGCCACTGCATATACCGCCCAGGTTAGCCAGCGTCCGTTGGGCGTGAGGGCGATCGCAAACACGACCAGCCCCGCACAAAGCACCCGCGTCCGTGGCACCAGTCGATGCCACGGACTCACTTTGTGTCCATCTACATCCAGACGAACGACACCAATATGTAACAGCATTCACGATTCCTATCGCAGGGGAGCATCATCAGAAGAGTCATAGGAGCCGTGTTCCGGCGTTTCGGGCAGCGCCTCCTGCGGCGATCGCCCTCGCACCATCAGCTTGCCCACGCCCCAGGCCAGCCCAAAGGTGACCAACGTGCCCAGCAGCCCGGCCAGCGGCGTGGCGATCGTCTCCGGCACGCCCCGCAGCGCATATTCATCAAAAATGCTGTGAAACGGCAGCTGGTGCGCTGCTGGTTTCTCTACCGCTTTGGCATCAAACCCGTGATCTTGCGCCACCCGATCCAGCCCGTCTGGGTCAGAACTAGCAAAGGGTGAAACCAGAACGGCGATCGCCAGCGCCGCGCCCAAGCCCGTTAGCCAAATCACCCGATTTCGCGTTCCAGATGATGAGTGAGCCATAAGACAAAATCCTCTGAAAAATTAAAAAGCGTAACCCGAAGGAACAGGGAACCACTTGATTCTTCATCCCGCCTCCTTCATCCTTGCTTCTTCTACCGAGACACATAGGATCTGGACGCAGCAGCCCGCAGCTTGCGAGGTGGGTCAAACAGCAGTTCCGCCCGAGTGCGCCAGATGTAGCTCACCGCCGCCACCGTAATCAGCGCCTCACCAATCCCGATCGGCACATGCCAACCCAGCATCGATGGCAGCGCCACATTGATCGGCACCGTGCCCGACACCGCCAGTTGAAACGCACAAATCACTGCTGCCACCACCACACTGACCCACGCCGCCACTGCCGTGCCTGCTGCCATCCCTCGCCAAGTATTGAATCCGACGGCCGACCGTACCGACCGATAAAGGTAGTAGCCCAGAAACGTGCCAATCAACCCCATGTTGAAAATATTGGCTCCTAGCACCGTCAGCCCGCCGTCTTGAAACAGCACTGCCTGCACGATGAACACCACCGTCACCACTAACGTGCCAGCCCAGGGCCCCAATAATATCCCCGCCAGCGTTCCACCGAGCAAGTGTCCAGACGTGCCGCCCGGAATCGGAAAGTTAATCATCTGCGCCGCAAAAATAAACGCCGCACAGACGCCCATCAGCGGCACCGTGCGCTCTTGATATTCCGACTGCACCTGTCGCAACGCCAGCACAATCAGCACCAGAGAAATTGCCCAGGTAATTAGGCTGATTGGCAAATTCAAGAAACCATCTGGAATATGCAGCCCTAGATAGGGCGAGAGCATCCCTCGCATCGCTAAACTGAGAGACCAGCTAAAAAGTGAAGTCATAAGCAAGAACAGGAAACCTTTAAGATGATTGACCCTGGCTAAGGGGCTACAGTATGAGTCAGCGCTACGAGTCAACGCTACGAGTCAGCACGTAGTGAGCTAACACGAAAGATTCAAACGGAGGACAGCAAAAGTTGTAGCGTCCGCTGCCAAATTAGGGATAAGCGTGTTGCCAGCTAGAAACACACCGTTGCTAAACGTACAGAACTTAGTAAACGCTTCTCCTCTGTCAAATTCAATCCTGTCAGGGGGGATATTGCCCAAGTCTTAAGCAGGATTTAAGGCTTGGAGTGGTCTGGACTAGATAGAAATCCCTGGGTGAAGCGTATTTGAGGAGGATTGTTTCAACCCCCATGTCTGATTTTCCGGCTGAGTTTTGGGAAGGCGTGGCGCAGTTTAACCAGCGCCAGTTTTATGACTGCCACGACACGCTAGAAGCCATTTGGATGGAGGCGATGGAGCCAGAGCGCACATTCTATCAGGGCATTTTGCAGATTGCGGTGGCGCTGTATCACATGAGTAATGGCAACGGGCGAGGGGCGACGATGCTGCTGGGCGAGGGAATTCGGCGGCTGGGGCGCTATCAGCCGGAGTATGGCGGGGTGGATGTGGAGGATTTGGTGAGCCAGAGTGCAGCGGTTCTGGGAAGCCTTCAGCAAGATGGGCCAGAGTGTGCAGCCGACCTATGGCGATCGCTCATCAGTCCTGCGGCTCCGTCTGGCGCTGTAGCTGGCGCGGCGGCGGGCGCGGCGGATTTGGACTCTAGTCTGCCAATGCTGCCTGTCATCCACGTCCTGGGCTAGTGCTGGGCAGAAACCGCATGTTGGCATCACTAAGGTCGGCAGACACAGCGCTCCTGCACTCGATCGCCCCGCCCGCTCTATAGCCACTGCCGAACTTTTATCAAACGGCTGCGTCTTAATTTCCTGAGGAGCTATGGGGCTTGCTGAATAGTTGAATCGCTGAACGCTGAATCGGTGGCAGGCGTGGGGTGCTCCGTTCTCATTCATTCCACACTTATATGACTAACGCATATATGACTGACGCAGTTGGATGATTTTTCGCAAGCGTAGCCCACGAAAAATCATCCAGAATCCACAAAACTTGTTTCAACTGCGTCACTCCTGACCTAATTCGCTCTGCGGTCATCCCCGCCCCAAAACCAGGATTCCCGAAAAACCAAGAGTCTGCGGATCTCGAACGGGGAAACAGCGCGTTAATATTTGCAAGGGGCGCGACCCTTTGTTTCGTATGTTCTAATTCATCTGCTTTTGATTCACCACCGGGCAACCCAATGATGGCTTTCTTTCGTTTTTGTAGCAGTGGCGCACCTGGCGCAAAGCAGGCAGGGATGATTGCGCTGGCGATCGCCCTAACGCTTCCCGCCGCCGCCTTCCATTCCGCCACCGCGCAGACAGCCCCACCCCCAACCGCTGGCCAGCCTCTCCGCCTCGAAGCCGACACCACCGAAGCCAACGCCATTACAGGCGTCATCACCGCTCGGGGCAATGTCCGCATTACCTACCCAGCCCGCCAGATTCAGGCAACTTCAGTGCAGGCACAGTATTTCAGCCGCGAGCGCCGCATCGTCCTCAGCGGCAACGTCTACGTCCTGCAAGAAGGCAACAGCCTGCGGGGCGAAGTGGTTACATACCTGGTGGATGAAGGGCGCTTCCTGGCACTGCCGGATCAGGGGCAGCAGGTCGAAGCCATCTATATCGTTCCGGATGCCAACCCAACAACTGGCAGCAATCCAGCCACCCCACCCGACTTTAATCCCAAGCCTGAATTTAAGCTGCCCGTCAGTCCAGAATAGCGCGACTCTATAACCTGATCGGGTGGTTCTTTGTCCACATATCATCTCGGCAGCCGCTTCTTTGATAGAATCGTTGGCCGTTTCCTCTGCTGCGAGCACACCGTTGAAGATCGTTTTAGAGAACATTCATAAGTCCTACGGTCGGCGGTCTGTGGTCAATCGCGTTAGCCTTTCCGTCGGGCGGGGAGAGGTCGTCGGGCTGTTGGGGCCAAACGGCGCAGGCAAAACCACAACCTTCTATATTGCAACGGGAATTGAGCGCCCTGATCAGGGTCGGGTCTGGCTAGAGGATACAGAAATTACTAGCTTGCCGATTCAAGAACGGGCCAGATTGGGAATCGGCTATCTAGCACAAGAGCCGAGCATTTTTCGCCACCTCAGCGTGCGCGACAACATTTTGCTAGTGTTTCAGCAGACGGGCATCCCTGGAGACGAACACGAGTCGCGTCTCTATGAGCTGCTCAAGGAATTTCGCCTGGAGACGGTCTCGGGCACGCCAGGCAATCGGGTGTCGGGCGGAGAGCGCCGCCGCACCGAAATCGCCCGGGCGCTGGCGGCGGGAGTGAATGGCCCCCGGTTTCTCCTGCTAGACGAGCCGTTTGCCGGCGTAGACCCGATCGCTGTTGCCGAGATCCAGGATATTATTGCTCGGTTGCGCGATCGCCAAATCGGCATCCTGATCACCGACCACAACGTCCGCGAAACCCTCGCCATCACCGATCGCGCCTACATCATGCGCGATGGCGAAATCCTCGCCTCCGGCAACACCGAAGAACTCTACGCCAATCCCCTTGTGCGGCAATACTACCTGGGCGATAGCTTTCAGCCCTGAGGGGGAGAGTATTGGAGGGGAGGAAATTGATGAGGGGATGAGGAGAGGGGGAG
>RFIF01000140.1 GCA_003695655.1 Cyanobacteria bacterium J069 | reverse complement strand
GATGATTTTTCGCGGGCTGCGCCCGCGAAAAATCATCCAACCGCGTAAGTCCTAAACAGAGTTGAAATTGGTTGAATTAATCGCCACCGCCGCCTGATCCGACGCAGCGGGTGCCATCAAGAGGGCAAGTGCTCGTGCCTCTGCGAGCAAACGCCGCCGGAGCCACTGCCGTAGACAAAAACAGAGCAAATAGCGCCATGAGAACGATACGTTTCATCGCGAACCTCCTTTAATAAGTCAATCAATGGAAGCAACCTAAGTCCTTGCTAGTTGAGAGCTTGAGGGGATTACTTCCTGGGATGACTTATATCTTGCGGTGCTCGGCTGAGGGGCGCCTGAGAATCTTATAAGCACTGAGGCGATTTTGGCTGAAAAGCCTGAAGCCAATCTAAAGATCTCTGGAGGTCTTTGGAGTATCCAGAGAAACGCACTTTTGGCGACGGTTAAACTAAGCGCAGCTAAACCGCGGCTAAGCGGCAGCTAGACGGCGGCGCTAAAATTCATCATCTGCATAGTTACCCGATGCGGCAGCCGCTTCGGTATCCCGCTTAGAACCCCAATAGTTCCATCCGATCGACCCGAATAATCGGCGCAGAGCGATCGGCTCCCGTGTTTCGGTCTTTCCAATACTCAAACTTGAGAGAGCCGCTGACCCCAATGAGACTGCCCTTGCGGACATAGTTTGCCGCGACTTCCGCCGTCTTGCCCCACATCTCCAGGTTGAACCAGTCCGGCTCGTCGCTGTTGCGAGTGCGGCGATTGACCGCCAGCGTAAACTTACAAACCACGCTGCCTGACTCAAAATATTTCACGTCTGGGTCGCGGCCGACTCGGCCAACCAGCGTCACTGTATTCAAGCTCATGGGAGATTCTCCTGAGATCAACACGAAATAAACATAGAAACGGAAAAATCGACTGGAGATCAAGCCGAAGTAGGCAAAGCAATGAGTCTTTTAAAATCAGTCTCTTACGCAGAGTGAGCAAAGTCGGATTGAAACGATTAGAATTGCATATCGTCAAACTTGGTACATTTGTTCTACTCTAGCAGATTCTTGATGCTGAAAGCGTAATGGCAGTATCTTAATCGCCTCCTTATCATCGTCCCCTTACTTATCATCTCAACTAACAGATGCAGTAGCCGCGGCATCGTCAAAGTTTTGCCCAAAGTTTTGCCCAAAGCTTTGCCCAAAGTTTTGCCCCAGCTCAGATATCTAAAAAGCTCTATTAAAACCATAATAAAGCTATGAGAGGGGCGATCGCCCTTTGCCAAACCCCCGCCGGACTCATGTCAAACCTCGTCCCCAATTTTCAGTCATTTTGGTCAATTTTGAGGTATCGTGAGCGGGGTGCTGAATATGTCAAATCTAGTCAGTCAAGTCTAATCAAAAGATGTTATCTAGTCCTGTTGTGAATCAGGCGATCGCCACTCGCAGTCTATTCAAGCGTATCTACCCAGAATCTCAGGCATATTCCGACTAGACGCTTGACAAAAATCGTAATACAATCCCATCGACGGAGTTGGGAAACCGTGCCTTTCTCTCTGCATCATTTTATTTCTCGTATTTCTCAATCAGCCAGTTTCTCAAAGCAGCCGGGCGCGCCAAAGATGCGCTCAGCCCAAGTGATAACGAGGGCTAGCCGGCACTTGAACATCGGCCGTTAACTGGTGATACGCCGCTGACTGGTGATACTGCGCTGCTAGGCGAACTTGTGAATGGGCACGGTACTATTTTGTAACTAGGAGCTTGTTAGGCTAGTGGGACTTTTTAACCGCTTCTCGTTGTCACGCGACATGGGTATCGACCTGGGAACTGCAAACACCCTGGTCTATGTTTCAGGTCGAGGCATTGTGCTTCAAGAGCCATCAGTAGTGGCGATCGACCAAAATGAAAAAGTGCCCCTAGCCGTTGGCGAAGACGCCAAAAAAATGCTGGGACGCACCCCTGGAAATGTCATGGCCCTGCGCCCTCTACGCGATGGGGTGATCGCCGATTTTGACACAGCAGAGCTAATGCTCAAGCACTTCATCCGCCGTGTGCATGAAGGACGCACCCTCGTCTCTCCCCGGATTGTGATTGGTATTCCTAGCGGCGTCACTGGCGTAGAGCGCCGCGCTGTGATGGAGGCCGCTTCGCAAGCAGGTGCGCGAGATGTGTATCTGATTGATGAGCCAGTCGCTGCTGCCATCGGCGCAGGGCTGCCAGTTGCAGAGCCAACAGGCAACATGATCATCGACATCGGCGGCGGCACCACAGAGGTCGCTGTCCTCAGTTTGCAGGGTACTGTGTTGAGCGAATCTGTTCGCGTTGCGGGCGACGAACTCAGTGAAGCGATTTCTCAGTATATGAAAAAGGTGCATAACCTGGTGATTGGGGAGCGCACCGCTGAAGAAATCAAAATTGTGGTGGGATCAGCCTATCCAACAGATAACCACGACGACATCATCATGGATGTGCGGGGTCTACACCTCCTCTCTGGGCTACCCCGGACGGTTTCCGTCAAAGCGCCCGAAATCCGAGAATCAATGGCTGAGCCGCTTTCAGTCATCATCGAAGCGGTCAAGCGCACGCTGGAGCGGACTCCGCCTGAGCTGGCTGCTGACATTATCGACCGGGGCATCATGCTGGCGGGCGGCGGGGCGCTGCTGAAGGGACTAGACACGCTGATTAGCCACGAAACTGGGATTGTGGTTCACGTCGCGGCTGACCCGTTGAGCTGTGTGGTGCTGGGAACGGGGCGGGTGCTGGAGAACTTCAAGCAGCTTGAACGAGTCTTTAGCGGTCATTCCCGCAGTATGTAGTGCTGGGCAATGGGTTAGGTGGTCTGTGTGGGTTGGGTGTTCTGCATTGGGCGATCGCCCAACTGAGTCCCAACCAGCCAGTTCTCCCAACTGGCTCTATAAGTTACTTCTATTAAGTTGGCTCTGTAATCTGGCTCAGTAATCTGGCTCCATAGACCACTCAGCATCTGACTGAATCGGGTGCTATAGGTATTCCAGCAAGCAGACGCAAATCTCCAACAATCTGAAGACTGGTGGGAGAAACGCTTGGAGCAAAAGCGTCTGCAATCAAAGACCCTTAAACCAGAGTCCTAGCTCACTTAGACAAAGCGTTGAGCCTGGAAATTTGGACTGATGTTTAGAATTAAACGCGGATCTGTCTGAATGTACGTATTGCGTCGGTGGTGGGGAAGAAATGGACTACGCTTGGGGCTGGCGTTGCTGGCCCTGAGTACGGCTTTGTTGGTCAGGCAGACTCAGGGCGCATTCGTGCTGGAGCTGTATCGAGTCATCAGTGCGCCATTCCAGTCGCAGGGCCCCACCCGGGCGGAAATATTAGACAACGCCCAGGTGCAGGAACTACAGCAGCGCCTCATCGAACTAGAAAGCCAGAACCGCAGTCTTCAAGAGCTGCTAAACTACAACGCTGCCCAGCCTCAAAAAGGTATCGCTGCGCCGATTATTGGTCGTAGTGCTGACCATTGGTGGCAACAGGTCACCTTGGGACGAGGCAAGCGCGATGGGGTTGAAGTCGGCTCCATTGTGTCGGGCACTGGAGGACTGGTTGGGCGGGTGATTCAGGTCACCAATAATACAAGCCGCGTTTTGCTAGTGAGCGACCCCACAAGTCGCATCGGAGTCACCATCAGCCGTTCTCGCTTTATGGGCTATATGCGCGGGCAATCGGGCAACCGGGCAGTCATGGAGTTTTTTGAGAAGGTGCCCGATGTCAAGCCGGGAGACGTCGTCTCAACCTCATCCTTCAGTCAGTTGTTTCCAGCGGGTTTGCCGGTCGGCCGCATTGAGTCGATTGACTTTAGCAAAAGCCCAGCGCCGGAGGCCATTGTTGAGCTATCCGCTCCGATTAGTACCCTGGACTGGGTGCTGATCGCCCCCAACTCTAAGCCCGCAGCCACAGAAACGACTCCCCCTCTGACGCCGCCGGAGCCGACTCTGCCATGAACGATCTCTTGCTCTTGAGTCCGTCTCTTAGACAAGTGATTAACGGGCTAGTGACGGCTGGCTCTGTGTTGGCATGTCTGCTGATTTTGCCGACGCGCCTGGCGGGAATGGAACTGCTGGGTGTGGGCCCAAACTGGCTGCTGATTTGGGTGGTGGCGTGGAGCATTAAGCGATCGCCCTGGCAGGGTGCGCTTGCTGGGATAACGCTGGGCCTGTTGCAGGATGGACTGACAAGCGCCAGCCCAACCCACACCCTCAGCCTTGCCCTCGTTGGCATTCTGACTGCTCTGATTCAAAAGCAGCGCTACATCCAAGAAGACTTTATTTCCGTTGCTCTGATTGTCTTTGGCATGGCAGTCATCGCTGAAACCGTCACAGCCTTTCAGTTTATGTTTCAAGACTTGCGATTGCCCGATCGCCTCTCTTCCCGAACCCTCTCGGAGATTTGGAACTATCACCAGCAGATTGCCCTCTGTTCTGCCATTCTCAGTAGCCTTTGGGCCCCGGCGCTATACTATCCGCTCAATCGTTGGTGGCAGCGAGTCAATATGGCAGAGCAGCTTCAGTCTTAAGCTTGGACTGATTAAAGCCTGGACTGATTAATTACTTTTAATTAATAATTTTTTCAGCATAGATTTCTGCGTCGTCCATCTACTAGCCACAGCCAGAGGAGGTGCCGGACTCGCCTTGGCGCAGAAACTTGGGTTGGCAAATTTTTTGACCAACTTTCTCAAGAACGCAGCCGTCGATGACCATTGACAGGGATAATAAGGGTTAGCTGAAATCTTGCTCAGTCTGCCTTCCAGAAAAAGCTCTAAGTATATTTACTCAAAGCCGACACCGCTAAGCGGCCAGAGCAACACTTTCAGCCAGAAGATTAGATTACGGACGAGAAAATTTAGGACTTCTCCTGGATTTTCTTGACAAAAAAGCTTTTGCGAACATGTAGACGCATTTTTTGGAGCGATCGCAACAATGGGTTTAATTAAGAAGCTACTTGGGGGACTCTTCTCGTTTTTGGGTGGGTTGGGCAAGCTGCTCGGTCTGGGTAAGTCTTCAGAATATTTTCTAGAGGCTGAACCTGCCAATGACGCAGCACCTGCTGCACTAACTGCACCCGCTGCCGCTGCGGCTGCTCCTGCCAAGGCTGCTGCTGCCAAGACCGCTGCTGCCCCAGCAGAAACTGCCGTTGCTGCATCCCCCGCTTTGGACGCAGCAACCCCTGCCGCAGAGGTTAAGACTAATGGTAAGACCCCAGCCCTGGCGGCCGCAGCCCCGGCACCCGCACCCAAAGCTGCACCTGAACCAGCACCCGCCGCTGAGCAAACTTTTGCGCCTAACTTTGTCTTGCTGAATAGCGGCCGAGGTGGTCGCCGCCGTCCCGGCCCAAGCTTGAATCCATTTCTAGATATGGCTCGCCAGGTTCGGCCTCAGGGTTAGTTTTGGGTTTGCTCCGTAGCCATTAAGACCGGTATGTAGACCAGTCATTTGTCATATTAGTCATATTAAAAGCTGCCATTGAGGAATTAATGGCAGCTTTTTTTTAGGTTGACGAACTTTCTAGAACGGCAGCAACGATCGCTAGGGCCGTGGCTGGCGCAGTAATTGTCCGCAGCACCCGCCGACCCAGCGACACGACCCTATACCCAGCGGCGATCGCCCTGGCAATTTCTCCCTCCGTCCAGCCGCCCTCTGGGCCGACGGCGATCGCAATCGGTTTTGCCACGGCAGCTTCGGTCTGCTGAGACAAAACATGCAGCAAGTGAAGGCGATCGCCCCGTGCCTCGCACAGGTAAGCCTCGCTGGTGTCAGCGTGCCACTGGGTGAGCGCCTGGTTCCACGGCTGGGGCGCGGATAAAGTCGGGATGACCTGCCGCTCAGACTGTTCGGCCGCTTCCTGGATAATGCGCCGCCAGCGGTCTAACTTTTGGGGGCTAGGCTGAAGCAGCGTGCGATCGCTCAAAATGGGCACAATCTGAGACACGCCTAGTTCTGTAGCCTGGCGTACGACATCATCCATCCCCTGGCCCTTTGGCACAGCAACCAGCAGCACCATTGGTCTAGGCAGCTCGGTCGAAAACCGTATCGTTTGCTCCTTCACGATCTGCATCTGATCCGGCGGCTGAAATACCGCCAGCCAGCTCTGTCCCAGACCGTCCATTACAATCAGGCGATCGCCCGCCTGGAGCCGCAAAACTCGCCACAAATAGTGCTGCTGCTCAGTCGTTAGCTGAATTTCAGAATGGCCCACCTGAGCTGGCGCGAGCGTGAGTCGCTGAAGCTGTGACACCTTGCCCCTAGTTTTAACTGAAACAATTTAGCGGGTCTGAATCTGCTGGAGATATTCGTCATCCAGCGAGGTGCGCACCAAAAACATGCACCCACCCATCGTCGTAGACGGCTCATGCACCGATCCCTGACGAGATCGAATGTAGTCTCCCGCAGTGTATAGCTCTCCGTCAATCGTTAAATCTCCGTCCAGCATATAAATCTCTTCTGGAGATGCATGGCGATGAACCGGATAAACCGCACCTGCTTCAGCCTTCAGCAGCGCAGTCACCTCTCGCTTGGCCAAATCTACATACAGCGGTGAAACCAAAACGCCCGGCACACGATAGGGCTGCCAGTTTAAATCACGGCCTCGAATGGCCAGCCAATTGCCGCTCGTAAACTGGCGCATGAGCAATCGTGCTGCGGCGGCGGCTTCTCGGACTTGGCGGAAAGCAGATTGGGCAAGCGGGCGCGGCTCGGAGAGGGGAACCGCAGGCGCAGGCAGCGGCGCAGATTCAGCAAGAACTGGCTCAACTGATAGTGTGGCTTCCTGATTAATCCGCTGAAACAAGCGATTTTTCAAATCTGGGGCGGGCGAAACCAGTTCCACGCTATAAGGAATTGCCGCTACAGTCTCCTGAAGCTCTGCCATTTCCGTCTCTAGCTCTGGACATTCTTCCAGATGATCGTGGATTTGCTGAATCTCAGACTCATCCAGCAGCCCGAGTGCGTAAAGGACGGTCAGGTCGCACAGGCAAGGGTCGTGATCCATGGTTGCCGCTGTCGTCATTCTTTTATCCTAGCTTGCGAATGGGGTGGGCAGCCTGGCTGCACCAATAGAGGCTCGCCACCGGAGAAACGAAATATTGTAAATTCAGGATTCCCAGAGGGAGATAGTCTCAACCCGTCGGTTGGTGAAGGAAAAATTAAGTGGCATTAAGTAGCCTGTGCCAAGTAGCCTGTGCCCATTACTCTAGCCAGTCGAGCACATCGAGCATCTGACGGAGCTTGTTTAACCCGAGACGAATGCGCGTCTTTACAGTTCCCAGGGATTTTCCAGTTTTCGCAGAAATTTCTACATGCGTCAGCCCTTGATAGTAGGCTAGCTCAATGACTTCCCGCTGCTCTAGCGGCAGCCGCTGCATCGCTGATAGCACGCGATCGCGCCTTTCATTGATTAATACGTCTTCAGTCGGATCTGAGATCTGTATTTGGGGAATTGTTTTGGCTGCTTCAGTTGAAGATTCGACAATTCGAGTCACTCGCTGGAGCGATCGCAATCGGTCAAGCGAACGGCTGCGGGTCAGCATAAACAGCCAGGCATCGACTCGCCCGCGCTGAGGATCATAGCGTTCCGCCACTTTCCAAACCTGGCTAAACACGTCTAGCACAATTTCTTCTGCCTCCTCAACCGAGCCTAAAATCCGAAACGCCAGAGAGTACAGCACTTTCGCATAGCGGTCGTAGAGGATCGATAGAGCAGACTGATCTTGCCGGGCGATCCGACCTAGGAGCTGCACTTCCTCAGAGGTCGAGATCTGGGGGGTCATGAGTCATTTTCAGGGTGCAACATTGGCATACAGCCCAGACTAGCCGCTCAGCAGCGCTTCGACAAATTCGTAGCTAGAAAAGGGGCGCAGGTCTTCGATCCCCTCACCCGCACCAATAAAGCGAATCGGCAGCCCTAGCTGCTGAACCACAGCCAGGGCGATGCCCCCCTTTGCGGTGCCGTCTAGCTTGGTCAATACGACCCCGCTAAGCTGGGCAGCCTCCGAAAACACTTCCGCCTGGCGTAATCCGTTTTGTCCAAGCGTCGAGTCTAGCACCAGCAGCGATTCGATATGGGCATCAGGTGCTTTTTTGTCGATAATGCGGCGAACTTTGGCTAGCTCGTCCATCAGGTTTTTCTTGTTTTGCAGGCGGCCAGCGGTGTCGATCAGCAGTAGCTCCGTGCCCCGCGCTTGGGCCGCCGTAATGGCATCAAACACCACCGCCGCTGGGTCGGTATTCTTGCCAGGATTTGCGATTACTTCGACGTTACTGCGATCGCCCCATACTTTTACCTGCTGCACTGCTGCCGCCCGGAAGGTGTCGGCTGCACCAATCAGCGTTTTATAGCCAGATTTTTGGGCAATGTGGGCAATTTTGCCGATGGTGGTGGTTTTGCCTGCGCCATTCACCCCCGTCATCAGCCAGATGTTCAGGGTATCTTTTTCAGGTGCAAAGGTGGGATTGATGGGCTGGCCGCCGGGGTTGTCGAGCATGGCTCGCAGGATTTGCTTGAGATAGGCGATCGCCTCTTCGGGCGGCAGTGCGTCCTGGCGCAGCTTCTCTTGAAGCTGTTCGATAATTAAATCCGTTGCCGCGACGCCCACGTCCGCCTGGAGCAGCAGCGACTCGATTTCTAGAACCGCGTCCTGGTTTAGCGGGCCCTGCCCCACGATCGCCCGCAGTTGATTTACCAGGCTGCGTCGCGTTTTGTCGAGTCCCTGGCGTAGCCGCTTTAGCCAGGTGATTTCCTCCAGGTCTACCTGGTCGGACCGCCGCCCCTGCGCTGCTAATACCTGAGCTGACCACAGGAAGTTTTCATCTAGCGGCAAATCGTCTGGCTCAATGTCCGCGCCAGCGGTGTTTGTAGATGCCGCGTTTATAGAGGCGGCGTTTACAGAGGCCGCAGTCTCTTCCGCGATCGCCGCTTCAGCCGCGAGTTGCTCTAGACGTGCCTGACGCTCCGCTTCTGCCTGGGCCCAAAATGGCAGCGAAGCCGCAGACTCGACGGCAGCCGTAGAATCGCTGGTTGGGAGTATTGTTTCTGACGCAGCGGCCAGGGGCGTGTCCTCGCTGGCGATCGCCACTTCTGACATTCCCTGATCGGCGGGCGAAGTTTCAGACGAGAGCGACTCAGGCGTCTCGGCAGAAAGATTTGGGGGGGTGATCTCAGCAGATTCCACAGCGGGCGACTCGTTAGCGGTTTCCTGCTGGCGTTTTTGAATATTTTGGTAGGCAGACTTGGCCCAGGTGAGGTAGTCTTGGGCGATCGCCGCATCTGCTGCGGGTGATTCGGCTGGAGCCTCCGCAGCGGAACTTTTGGCAGCGTCTTGAGCTGGCTCAGAGGCTGACTCTGAATCCGACTCAGCAGGCTGGTTTTCGTACTGACGGTTAAACCAATTGAACGACGACATAGAGCAGGGGTCAGGTTTCAGGGGTTAGGGGTTGGGCTTGAAAGCTCGGCTAAGCCAGTCCTTAAAAATTTCGATTAGTCCTAACTCCTTTGTCTAAAGCGGTTGTCTAAAGCTATATCCTTCGGCTTGAGGGGCTGTAGCCTCCGGCTTGAGGCGATTGCTGAGTCAGCAGCAAAAGGCATCGCACAGGCACAGCCCATGTCTCCTGACTCGCTTCATCTAGCTTATAGTGCTTGCGCCTATCCTGGTGAGGAGATTTCTGCGCCCAGCCGCCAGCAACAGACCCATGGGGCGATCGCTCACCCGGCCGCTTCTTCCGCAGGCTTCGCACCGGGCTTTTCCACCACCCGCCGCAGCACCCCATTGATAAATCGGTGCCCATCGTCGTCGCTGTAGCGTTTGGCCAGTTCCACGGCTTCATTGATCGCCACCCGATCGGGAATGCCCATATATTGAAACTCGGCCACCGCCAGCCGCAGAATGTCGCGATCGATCTGTGGCAGGCGATGAATCTGCCAATCCACCATGGCGGCAGAAATAATCTGGTCAATTTCGGCCCGTCGAATGCTGACGGTTTGCAGCAGCGCCAGGGTGTAATCGCGCACCTCTTGCTGATTGGCAAGCTGGAGCAGTTCGGGCAGCTCTACAGCCGTGCCAATGCGGTTGATGGCAGACTGCGCTAGCTCCAGGGCATCTTTCACCATGACGCGGGCGCTGTCAAGGTCGAGGGCTTTGGTTTCGCTGCTGAGCAGGCGATCACTCCCCCGCTCGATTTCGGCCGCTGCGGTTTCCAGCATGTCGTGAACTTCGCTCGTCAGCGTTCGCACGGCCGCCAGCGCGACTGATTGTAGCTGCTGAGTCTCCAGTTTTTCGGGCTTAGACGGAAGCTGGCTCATACTCAGCAGCGCCAGTTCTCGCGCAATGCGTCGAGCTTGCATGACGGGTTCTCAATCCTTAAAAATCGTAGGGAAACGGGTCGCCAGAACGCCCTAAGACAGCCCGTCTGGATCGGGGGGCAACGGCATCGACTGGCGCTTAATCTCAGAGCTACCACTTTCAAACGGCGGCTCTAGCAGCGGCTCCTCTAATACCAGATCCAAAGAGCGTCCGTCTTTCACCGAAGCAGGGCGATCGCCGTAGGGACTCGTTCCTACGTTACCAGGGTTCAGCCCGCTCTTGCTCAGGTTTCCCGTCGGCGGATTTCCCGGTGGCAGCCCGCCAGACGGCAAGGCGCTGGCCACGTTGGGGCCGACAATCCCGCCCGACACCACGACCTTAAACGCATCCTCTACCGACATCGCCAGATTAACGACCTCTGTTTCCGGCACGATCGCATACCAGCCAGTCGTCGGGTTGGGCGTGGTGGGAATAAAGAGACTCAGCATTTTGCCCGCCAGCGGGCCCGCCGGATCGGCTGCAAAGGCGCTGGTGACAAAGGCGATCGCCCAAACGCCCCGCCGCGGATATTCCACCAGCACCACTCGGCGAAATTTGTCGTTCGTGTCGCGCAGCAGCGTTTCTAGCAGTTGCTTCAGCGTTTTATAGACCGCGCCCGCCAGGGGAATCGCCTGGAGCAAGCGCTCACCCACATCGAGCAGCCAGCGCCCAGCAATGTTACGAGCCATCAGCCCGATCAGCAAAATCAGCGCCAGGGGAGCCGTAAAGCCCACGACGAGATTCAGAAAATCGCCCAGAATCGGCGGAAACTCGTTGAACGGATTGATCTGCTTGGGAATGCGCGTCAAAAAGGCGATCGCCCAACTGGCAATGGTAAACGATAGCCAGATCGTCGTCGCCAGGGGAATGACCACCAGCAGACCCGCAATCAGGTCGTTTTTTAAATCCTGCTTGAAGCGTTGAATGACGGACAACCCAGTATCTCCCTGATAAACGAGTCGAGTGAAGACGGAAGGGTGAAAACGTATCTGAACTTACAATCTAGCAGGTTAAGCCCCGGTTGTTGGCACTGGAGATCGCGTGGATAACGCTGACACAGTCCGAACACACCCTGCGCCTGAGCCAACACATTACCTTAGTTGTAAGGTTTGTAAAGAATTATTTCAAGTTTTGAGACTACATTGTCCCGTTTAAATTCTCTCTTGGCTCACCTAGCTCACCCGTTCGATGCCCAGCGGTTTACCAAGCAGGCGATCGCCTCTACTCAACAGGGCCGCGGCTCACAGGGCGTTTTTTATCGGGACTGTTTATCAGAGTGGCGCGGAGCGATCGCCCGTTTCCAGCGATTCCACTGGTTCAGCCGCAATTTCAACGACCCGCCGCTCCACCGACTGCACCTCAAACCCTTGAGCGCTCGGCTCCTGCCGCAGTTCCCACACCTTTAGCAAAATCAGATATTCGTAAAACGCTTGCAGCACACACCAGGTAAAGCCCGGCCCGCCGTCCCGCCAGCCGCCCAGCCCAAAATACATGTAGAGAAATCGCAGCAGCGGGCGACCGGGCAGCCGATGAGACAGATCCTTCAAGGCGCGGCGACGGTCGATTTCGGAAGCGCCCCAGAAGAGCGATCGCCAGTTCACCGTTCCCTGCTGCAACTGCCGCACCGTCTCCACGGCCTCATCGGTCGAATAGCGGTTGTGCTTCTCAATCCAGCGGCTAAAACCCTTGCTACAGGTGAAATGGGGATAGGTTTCTTGCAAAAAGCCTGTCGCCCCATCGCAGACCTCGCGCTCGGCGTGACCATAATCGTCAAACCACACCTGGCCATGCCGCAGCAAGCGCAGTTGATAGCGGGGATACTGCGTGCTGCGGCGAATCCAGCGATTCATAAACATCACCCGCTCGGCGACGTAGTAGCCCACGCGCTCGTCCGACTGAATTACCCGACAGCACTCCTGAAACAGTGCTGGCGTCATGCGCTCATCCGCTTCCAAGATGTAAATCCAGGGATGCTTGGGCGGGATCGACTCCAGCATCCAGGTGCGCTGCTTGCCGTGGCTCTCGAAGGCGTGCTGCACGATGCGAATCGGGTGCTTTTCGGCATACCCAGCAGCGATCGCCAGGGTGCGATCGTCACTGATCGAATCCACCACCACCACATCATCTGACAGCAGCGCCGACTCCAGGCAGGCAGCGATATCTAGCTCTTCGTTGTGGGTGAGGATATAAATCGAAAACATGAATTCAAAGCATCTAGTCCAGCGCCTTTAGCCCCGTCCACCCGATGATAATGTAACCAACCGCCAGCACTAAGCTACCCAGACCAATCCGCAGCCCTGACTTGATCGATTCTGTCCGAGCGGTTGCTTGGGCAGTTTCTTTGCGGGTGCGAATTTCTGTCTGTCCGCGATTTCGCAGTTCTTGCACGCGCTCTTGCAAGAATGGCTCCAGCCGCTCCGGATTCTGCTTGAAATCTTTGATCTGATTGGCCTGCTCCTGATTGATTTGGTTAGCACGCACCGCCTGATCAATCTGCTCATCGCTGGCGTTCAGCAATTGGGCAATTTGGGCCCGCTGCTGCTGCAACGCGGTAGACAAGCTCTGGTCGAGCCGTCCTTCTGCCTGTTCTGACTCTTGATTGATTTGTTCTTGTGCAGCAACATTATTCAGCCGCACGTTGTTTAAATGCAGCGGAAACAGCAATACATAAATCAGCCCTAGCAGGCTAGCCAGCAGCAGCGCCCAAAATCGCAGGTCGCGGGTGCGCCCAGACCGTCGCTCATCTGTGGCTCCAGCGGCACTATCAATCCAGTAGCCAGCAAACAGCAGCCCCAACCCCACCAGCGGAACGATACCGCGATCGACAAATTGGGTGGTAAAAGCAAGCTGCCACTGACGCTCTAGCAGCCGATAGGGGATTGGCAGAACAAAGAAGTCGATTAGTGCCGCCAGCGTAACGATGATGCCAGCCGTTTTGAGAACGCGGGAGGCAAATGGGGCGGCGATGCGACCAGCGGGTTTAATCGATGTCATAACAATCTGAAATTCACAAAAATTTAGGGTTGAACAAGCGAAAACCCGCTGGGGGTAAGCCAGATGGGTCACAGGTGAATCAGCCGTTGGCATCGGATGCACTACTCGGTTGATAGCGCATTTTCAAGGGGACGCCCATCGGTCAATTAAACACCAAACGGATGCAAGTCTGAAAAAAATTAGCGGTTCTGCTGCTGCATCCTGTTCCTCCAGATAGGCTGGTCGAAGTTTAGATAAACCAGCGGTGTAGGCGAGTGAACCTATGAAACGACAGGTGGAAGTGTTGCCCGATGTAGCCGGGATTGTGGAACGGGCGCTAGGGTTAATTTTGGAGCGGGCCGAAGCGGCGATCGCCCAACGGGGCAGCTTTTCGATAGCGCTGTCAGGCGGCAGCACGCCCAAGCCCCTGTATGAGGCGATCGCTCAGCAGTCCCTCCCGTGGGACAAAATTCAGGTGTTTTGGGGCGACGAGCGCTATGTTCCGCCCACCCATCCCGACAGCAACGAAGGCATGGCCCGCCGCGCCTGGCTCGATCAGGTGCCGATTCCTGCCGCCAATATCCATGCAATGGACACCTCACCCGCCGACCCGGCTGCGGCTGCCGATTTACATGAACAGCACCTACAGCAGGTCTTTCAGCTTGCACCAGGAGAATTTCCTGCATTGGACGTGGTGCTGCTGGGGATTGGCGATGATGGACACACTGCTTCGCTGTTTCCTCATACGGCGGCGCTGAACGTGGGCGATCGCCTCATCACCGTCGGCAACAAAGACGGACAGCCCCGTATCACCTTTACTGCCCCGCTAATCAACCATGCCCGCTGCGTTCTGTTTTTGGTCGCCGGAGCCAATAAGCGCCCTGCTCTCAGCGCCATTTTCGCTCCCCAGGGGGACGCCGATACCTATCCCGCCCGCCTCATCCAGCCCAATGGCGAACTCTGGTGGCTCCTGGATCAAACCGCCAGCGTTCCCGTCCCCTAACTTCAATCTCCAATCGAACCTCTTGCCACACAGAGGCAACCGTCTGACACGGAAAACTAGAGGCGCAAAACTCAGCAGGTGCTACACAACAGGCGATCGCCAAAACAGCGTCACTTTCTGAAAGAAATTCCAAAGTTTGATGACAAGCCGTCTGCCAACTTGCCTTCCCCCTTACCCGCTGCCCCTCCGGTCTGATACCTTGATGGGGTAAATAACTTTGCGCCTCTTGTGGTTTCTGGGCTAGTAGCTTCATCCGTCCGGAGATCACAGGACGGGCGGTGCAGCGAGGGCTATGGCGTTAATTGTTCAGAAATACGGTGGTACGTCGGTCGGCACGGTTGAGCGGATTCAAGCAGTCGCCCAGCGGGTGGCGCAGACTGTAAAGTCAGGAAACTCGGTCGTGGTGGTGGTGTCGGCCATGGGCAAAACTACCGACGGCTTGGTAAAGCTGGCAACGGAGATTTCCAGCAACCCTAGCCGCCGCGAGATGGACATGCTGCTCTCCACTGGAGAACAGGTGTCGATCGCTCTCCTCAGCATGGCGTTACAAGAGGCAGGACAGCCTGCCATTTCCCTCACAGGCGCACAAGTCGGCATCGTCACCGAGTCGATCCACTCCCGCGCCCGCATCTTGCGCATCGAAACCGATCGCCTAGAACGACACCTCCAAAAAGGCGAGGTTGTTGTTGTGGCAGGATTTCAGGGCATCACTGACGGACAAGACCTGGAAATTACGACCCTGGGACGCGGCGGCTCCGACACCTCCGCTGTGGCCCTGGCAGCCGCGCTGCGGGCCGATGCCTGCGAGATCTATACCGACGTACCCGGCATTTTGACTGCCGACCCGCGCCTGGTGCCCGACGCCCAACTGATGGACGAAATCACCAGCGACGAAATGCTGGAGCTGGCCAGCCTGGGTGCAAAGGTGCTGCATCCTCGCTCGGTGGAAATCGCCCGCAACTATGGCGTGACGCTGGTAGTGCGATCGAGCTGGACGGATGACCCTGGCACGCGAGTCGTGTCGCCGTTGCCGCAGCCGCGATCGCTCGAAGGGCTAGAAATTGCTCACCCCGTCGATGCGGTCGAGTTTGATACGGATCAAGCCAAGGTCGCCCTGCTGCGCGTTCCCGATCGCCCTGGCATTGCTGCCCGTTTGTTTGGCGAAATTGCTTCGCAAGATCTGGACGTAGACCTGATCATTCAGTCCATTCATGAAGGCAACAGTAACGACATCGCCTTCACCGTGACGCGCAACTCGCTGAATCGGGCCGAGGCGGTGGCAGCGGCGATCGCCCCAGCATTGCGCTACGACTCCTCGCCTACGTCTGGCGAAGCCGAAGTGATGGTAGAACGCGACATGGCCAAGGTCAGCATTTCGGGCGCGGGCATGATTGGTCGCCCTGGTGTGGCAGCGCAGATGTTTGAGACGCTGGCCGCCGCCAGTGTAAACATCGAAATGATCTCGACCTCGGAGGTGCAGGTGAGCTGTGCCATTCGCGCCAAGGACTGCGATCGCGCGCTATCTGCCCTGTGTAGTGCCTTCGACGTTACCTCGTCGCCCGTCAACCAGGTGCAGAAGTCGCTAGCCTACGCGGACGCGCCCCCGGTACGTGGAGCCGCCCTCGACCGCAACCAGGCCCAGCTTGCCATTCGCCATGTGCCCGATCGCCCTGGCATGGCCGCCCGTCTGTTCCGCCTGCTGGCCGACCACAACATCAGCGTGGATATGATCATCCAGTCGCAGCGCTGCCGCCTGGTAGATGGTGTAGTGACGCGGGACATTGCCTTTACTGTTGCTAAGGGCGATGTGGATGCTGCCAAGGCGGCTTTGGAGCAAGCCTCGCCTGATCTAAGCTGCGGCGAAGTGGTGGTGAATCAGGCGATCGCCAAAGTCAGCGTCGTTGGCATGGGCATGGTCGGTCGTCCTGGCATCGCCGCCCGCATGTTCGAGTCCCTCTCCCAAGAGCAAATTAACATCCAGATGATCGCCACCTCAGAGATCAAAATTAGCTGCGTTGTTTCCGAAGAGGACGGCATCCGCGCCCTGCAAGCGGTTCACGCCGCCTTCGGACTAGCGGGCACGCAGCGGGTCGAAGTGTCTGCATAGAAGAGCAACCAGGGGTTAGGCGGCAGGCGGCAGGCGGCAAGATAGCTCAGCACTGCACAAGTGCTAGGTTTCAGGCACAGATGCTAGGGTAAAGTTGGCTGCTGCAAAGCCAGGACGCTTTCCCTGATCCCTGATCCCCGACCCCTGATCCCTGACCCCTAACCCCTAACAGCTATGCCCCTGAGTCAAGTTTTTGTGGCGATCGCCGCTCTCTTTGGCGGACTGTCTGTCGCAGCGGGAGCCTTTGGTTCTCATGCGCTGCGGCCTCGACTGAGCGATCGCATGTTGGAAATTTTTGAGACCGGGGCGCGATACCAGATGTATCATGCGCTGGCGCTGCTGCTGGTGGGCTTGCTGCTGCTGCGGGCGGAGGCGGGGCTGGGCTGGCTGGCGGCGGCGGGTTGGGCGTTTGTGGCGGGGACGCTGATCTTTTCTGGTAGCCTCTATGCTATATCGGTCTGGAAGTTAAAAGCGTTTGGGATGGTTACTCCCGTAGGGGGGGTACTGCTT
>RFIF01000139.1 GCA_003695655.1 Cyanobacteria bacterium J069 | reverse complement strand
TTGGGCAAGGCGATCGCCCACACGGTCGCGGTGGTGAAGCCAGTGATCAGCGAATTGCTAGGAGCTGGGCTGGTGACTTTCGAGGATGAGGCGATCGCGTCCTCAAAGAGTGAAAGTGCTGCGATTGAAAGGCGTCTAAGCCATCTACCTAAAAAGTAGAGATGGTGTTTCCACAAGTGAGCCGTGAACAGTATGCCAGAGACGGGTTCGCGGGCATTGTTCTTTGATTTTGCAAAATCAAGGTAATCAATCATGCTCCAAACATCAAGACCGATTTCCCCACAAGAATACAAACGCCTTCAGCCGAAAGAAGTGAGTGCCAAGGAACTGAGTCAAGCACGAATGCAGAAGGCGCAAGCCGACGCACTAGCGGCGCAGCGGTTCGAGCAGCGGGTTTTTGACCTTTCGCAGTCTTTCGAGGTCGAAAACTTCCGGCACTACCTAAAGACGCTTCAGCCTGACGAGAGAGCCGCGCTGCTGGGTCGTCTGCAATCTGAGGGAGCTGCATGAGTCAAGACGCCGCGCAAGCGCAAGCCGCGCAAGACCAAATCGAGCAGGCGATCAAAAAGCAATTCAAAGCCGCGATCGCCCGCTCGGTGAAAATGGAATCAGAACGCCCCACAGATTCTTCGCCGCCTGGCAGTTGATGTGGGTGATCAGCCAAAGGGTTATCGAGGCGCTCACGAAGCGCCTTTTTTGTGAATTCATGCCGATCGCCAAAAACAGGCTGTGTACCCTATTTCGGTTGGGATTCAGCCTGTTTTTGTGCGCCAAAAAAGGAGCTTGAGTCGGCAAGAATCACTCGAAGAATTCAGAGTCGGCCGGGCGCAACAGCGCGTCTAGCTGTGGAAGCCTCCCACAGGCTGTGAGGAGCAGGCGATCGAATTCAGGTGGCAGCGACACACCAGCCGCATTACACAGCCTCCCGTGGCGGTAGGAGGCTTCTAGCAGGATTTGGATCTCTGCCTTCAATGCGGTCTGTTGCGCTTCAGATAGGCGAGGGAGCGGGCGTCGATATCTTTCCATGTGTCTTTCAGCAAAGGGTTGCTGAATAATTCCCCACCGCTGCCTGATGGCTGCTGATTGCCCCTGGTATGTTGTTCTGAAGCTATAGGTAAGAGTTTTGGAATTAACTAAAAACAAAAACACCTATACACCAATTCCAAGATTCCAAAATCCTGAAACCATTACCCAGTAGGGCTTAGGAGTTTTGGAATTACGTTTTTATCCGATTCCAGAATTCCAGAATTCCCCCGCTGTCCAAAACTTTCTGTACACCAGCTATATACAGTTTTCCTAAGACTGGCATATCTCTCTCCTAGCAGGGCTTTGCGGGTTTTTGCCTCTCTGATCGCACCGCAGAGGCAAGGGGTTCGAATCCCCTACTCTCCATATCTGAATCGGCGCTGCTTTTAATCAGTACCGCGTTTAATTAGTACCGTGTTTAATCAATGTTTAATCAATACTGACGCCGCGAGCGGTTTTGGGGCGAGTGCGTCCTGCTAACGGTGCCTGCTCAATTTCGCGGGCCCGCAGTTGGTGCGCTTGAAAGTGCTGTTGCCACATGGCTGGCGCATCCAGCGTTTCGCCGCCGTGGGTGGTGTGGCGCGATCGCACTCGGCACAGCACGGGCGTATTGACGCAGGCTCCCGACACAATCACCTGTCCTTTGGTGAGGGCGGGCAGTTCCTTAAGCAAATCGCGTCCGGCCGCCTCTACGCCATATTTCAGGCTGTCCTGATCCACCGGGTTGACGATGCGCATGATGAACTGGCTCATGCATTGCGACAGCACGTCCGAGTCCAGCTTGCCCGGCCGCTGCGTAATCAGCCCCACGCCCAGCCCAAACTTGCGCCCTTCGCTGAGGATAGTTCGCAGGATCGTCTTGCAGCGCGAGGGGTCGTGGGCGGGGGCGAAGCGGTGCGCCTCTTCGAGCAGGATAAACACGGGATAGGGCAAATAGTTTTCGTCGTCGGGCGTGAGGTTGCCCTTTTGGGTGTTGACGCGGGCGTGGTTTGCCTGGCGCAGGGCGGCGGCGCAGATCACCTGCTGCTCTTCCTGGCTGATTTCGTTCATTTGCAGCACCGTCACCTGCCCTGGCTGAAACAGGTCGCGGGGAGCTAGATGTTCGTGGGTCGAGAAATAGGGCGATCGCGCCAGTTTTTCCAGCTTCCATTGCAGCGCCCCCGCCGAACTGCCGATTTTGGTGTTGCCGTCTTCGTCGGTGGCGGTGTCTGCCTGTTCCACCGCCGCGTAGAGGTCGTTAATCGTCCAGCGATAGTCGCCCTTGCGGTGGCTGTGCAAGAGAGAAAAGGCCTTGCTGAGAATCGCCTGCTGGCGATCGCTCATTTCTGGCAGCAGCGCCATTACGTCGTAATAATCCAGCGACGACACCCGAATCCGCACATCGTCCGGCGTCAGCACCCGCACCTTGGGCGCGTAGCCGTCGTCCCCTGCAAAGGTCGCATGGCCCTGCATTTCCGCCAGGGTGCTGTATTCGCCGTGCGGGTCAAAAATCAGCACCGCCGCCCGGTTTTGTGCCGACAGCAGCTCCTCCACCAGCACGCCCGCCAGATACGACTTGCCCGACCCGGTTCCCGCCAGAATTGCCATATGCGTGCTGACCAGCTCCTTCACATCGACCACCACGGGCACCGCCCCCGACTCGCGCAACAGCAGCGACCCCAAGTACGCCGCGCCTACCTCTCCCGGCTGCTTTTTGTTCAGCACTTGCCGCAGGCACTCGTCGCTGGCGAGATAAACCTTTGCACCCGGATCGGGAGCCTGACGCGGGTTGATGAAGCCCAGCGCCCGATGAAAGTAGCCAATCACCTCGACGGTGACTTCATAAATTTCGGGATTGGCGTAGGAAAACCCAACCAGCGCGGCGATCGCCTCCGGGCTAATCTCCGTGTCGGCAAAAATGCGATCGGGCAGGTGATCGATCAGGCAGCGGTCGGAAATCTTGCCCAAAATTTGCAGCGTCGTGTCATTATCAGCGACTTCATAAAAGACAAACTCGCCCACCTTCACATAGCGATTGTCGGCCGTAATGAAGACGTATTGCGTAGATGCCTCACCCGGGCCTTTAACTGTGCCAATGGCTTGGAGCGCCGAAAAACAGTGCTGTGCAAAAGTCATGAGGATACGAACCCAAAGACAATGAAGGGGCGTTTAAGCGTGGAGCAAAAACCTGGAGCAGAAACTTGGAGCAACCGATCTGCTGGAGATGGTAGTGACATTTTACGTAAATACATCTGTTCGGTCACGTCCTCAATCAAACTCTAGCTCATGAATCTAAGCTGCCCTCCGGCGATCGCCTCTGATCGTGGGGAAATCACTGATTCTGCTGCTCCATCGAGCGTGTAATCTGGAGCAAGTTGAGTCACACCTCTGCCGCCTTATCCATTGATTCTGCACTAGTTTACGGGCATCGGTTCATCGAGTGGTTTCCTGATTTCTGAACGGCAATTTCTCAAAAGGTGGCTGAATTGACGATGGCGAAGCGCTTTCCGCTGTCCCAACATGATGATGCTCCAGCGATGGCATCCTGTGAGCCAGCGTCTCCTGGCGATCGCCCTAGAACTGCCCATGACCTGCTCCAGATTGTGCTGGAAAGTGCTTCTCCCGAAGCCGCTCTCGGACAATTGCTGGCGGAGGTGGGCACAAGACTGGGCGCGGATGCCTGCGGAATCGGCGTACTCAGTCGCAGCCAGGGCTTGACACAGACCTGCTATTGGGAAGCAGGCAATCAGCCAATTCTTTCGCGGGCGCTATGTCCCCTGTTGGATGTTTTAGAGCTACCCCCAGTGCGATCGTCAATGGCGCGCACATCGCTCCTGTCCATTTCAGATGTCTCAGCCCTGCCCCCATCCCCCGCCCTGCCCCTACCGCTAGATGCCGACGAGGAATCGGCTGATGCTCTGCACCAGTGGCTCCCCGAGTTTTGGGAAAATCTGCCAACTCGCTCAATTGACCCACCCTTAGAGCTGGAAAACCGAGCAAACTGGTCAAGTCCTGGGTCAATCCTCGTTGCCAAAACTCGCTTTCAGGGATGGACAAACGGTGTTGTTGTCATCCTGCGATCGCAGCCTTATTTGTGGACGGAGTCAGACATGCAGCTACTCAGAACCGTTTCCGATCAGGTTTCCGTTGCCATATCTCAGATGCAGCTCCAGCAGCAGGTGCAGCAGCAGTTTCGCTATCAGTCCTTGGTCGATCGCGTTACCAGCGCCGTCCGCAATACAGTAGCCACCGAGCAGGTTTTTCAACTGGCGCTAGAAGGGGCGACTTCCGCGTTGCGGGTCGATCGGGGACTGGTCGCACTGTATAAGTACAAAGACCCGCTCCACAAAGGGCGCACCAGTCCAGGAATGCCCGAAGTGCGGGTCACCATCGAAAGCCAGTTTCCCAAAGCAGAAACGGCGCAACCGCGACCCGCCCGGTCGGAGGCGTTTCCTCATGAAGGCGATGCATCTGCCAAGCCCTCTTTTCGACTGTCTGACTGTGAGCTATGTCAGCAGGTGTTTGCCCATCCCGACCTGGCGATCGCCCTGCCCAGCTATCCTGAAACTCAATCCGGCGTGGCCGTGTTGACGGAATCTGTAGCCGCAGCGGCAGTGTTTGACCTGACTGCTCTGCCCAGCGTGCTGTTGGTGCCGCTGGAAAATCAGGGCACGGTGCTCGGCGTGTTTGTGGTGCAGCAGCAGCAACCCCGCTTCTGGCTGCCCGAAGAGGTGGCCTTTTTGCGTATGATGGCAGCTCAGCTGAGCACTGCGATCATCCAAACGCGCACGCTGCGCCAGGTCAACTCGCTGGTGGACGAGCGCACCGCCCAACTCCGCCGCAGTTTGGATGTGCAGGCCAAACTCTATGAAAAAACCCGTCAGCAGGTCGAACAACTACGGCGGCTCAACGAGGTGATGGAGGAGTTTCTCAGCACGGTGAGCCATGAGCTATTGACGCCGCTGACCAGCATGAAGGTCGCCATTCGGATGCTGCGAGAGGCGAATTTGGCTCCGGAGCAGCGCGATCGCTACCTGGAAATCTTAGAAGCCCAATGCGCCCAGGAAACCCGGCTGATTAACGACCTGCTAACCCTGCAAAAGCTAGAGTCTCAATCGGTTACGGCTCAGTTTCAGCAGCTTGATTTGCAGTATGTCCTGCGCGACTTGCAGCAAACCTGGGCGGATAGCCTGGCAGAACAGCAAATGACCCTGGAAGCAGAAGTTCCCTCTCGATCGCTGATGCTCCGCACTGACCCCGACAGCTTGCACCGCATCCTCACCGAGCTGTTGACCAATGCCAAAAAATACGGGGAGGTTGGCAGTAAGATTGTCCTGAAGGCTAGCCTGGAAGCAGAAGAGTCCGTTCCGCAGGTGGTGCTCAGCTTGACCAATACAGGTGCGGGCATTACGCCGGAAGAGATCCCGGTGATCTTTGAAAAGTTTCGACGGGGGCAGGGCGCAACTCAAAAAGCCATTCCTGGGATTGGGCTGGGGCTGGCGCTGGTCAAGGGGTTAACGGCTCACCTCAGCGGGGCGATCGCCGTCACCAGCCAGCCCATGACTAAAGGTGCTCTCTGGAAAACCTGCTTCACGCTGACGCTGCCGCAAGTGCCCGATCTCAGCCGCTAAGGCTTGACTCAGATCCTGATAAGATTTCCCTAAGCTTTTGTAAGCCGCATCGGATACCGCCATGTCCAACGCTGACCTTGAATTAGAAGCCCTATCCCTTGCTGAAGACGAACGTCTGGAGCAGGAAGCCTCGTTATGCAGTGCTGTGGCGGTTGAAGTCGTGCCCGTGGGCGATCGCACCCGGCAAATTTCGGCCACGATTCAGATTCCCCAGCCGAGCGATCGCATTTGGCAAGTGCTGACAGACTACGAGCATCTCTCAGAATTTATTCCTAACCTGAAGGAAAGCCGCCGTGTTGCCCATCCCGAAGGCGGCATCCGCATTGAGCAGGTAGGCGCACAGTCGCTCTGGAAACTCAAAATTAAGTTTTGCGCCCGCGTGGTGTTAGACATGGTGGAAACCTTCCCCCGCGAGCTGCGCTTTCACATGGTAGAAGGCGACTTTAAGGAATTTTTTGGCTGCTGGACGCTGCAACCCGCCCCGGACGCCCAGGTTACGAACCTGACCTACACGCTGACGGTGCAGCCCTCGCGGGTGATGCCGATTGGGCTGATCGAAAAGCGCCTCCGACGCGATCTCGAAACGAACCTAACGGCAATTTATCAACGAGTTGAGGCGATCGCCAGCACTGGCTGAGCAGGGATCAGGTTTCAGGGGTCAGGTTTCAGGGGTCAGGTTTCAGGGGTCGGGTTTTGTCTGCGCTGCTGGGCACAATGGGGCGCACCCTTGCACCTCTAAAATCGATGCCCGATGCCCAACTGCATTTGCATGTTTTCAGTGGTGGCAGCGGGGCCGGGGCGATAGCGGAAGTCGCCATAGACCACGACGCGCCGACCCACCGAGGCTTCAACACCCGTCGTAATCACCACGCCATTGCGATCGCCCAGCGGTGTCTGGGCACCCGGTCGCACGATCGCGTAGCCCGCCCCAGCATAGACATTCGCCGCATTTCCTACCGGCACATCGTAGGTCAGTCCTGGCATCACCGCTTCAATATCTTGATTCAAAACTACGGTGCCTCGAATCGAGATCGGCGAGTTGGGCAAATCTAGCCGCCCCTGAAACTGAGTGTCGGGCGCAGCCGTTTGCCCTGGCGCGATCCGCCCAGCGTTTAGGGCTTGTTCCATGAGCCAAGCCGCCGAACTGCCCGACAGCGCCACAGACTGGAGGCTGGATTCAAACTCGCTGTTGCTGACGGTGGAGCCAATGTAGCTGCCCGCAAAACCGCTGGGGTCGGCTTGGGCAGCCGGAACCTGGAGCAGCAGGGGGGCGATCGCCACAGAGCAGCCCACCCATTTCACCCAAAACCGAATCGAGGGGTTCATGCGTTTAACCTAGAGAAAATTCAAGAGCGGATGGAAAGCAGACAAAACGACTCTGCTGTTTTACAAGTTGTTTTTACAGCCGCCGAGACTTTTCCTCCGGGAACCTTCGACCCAACTTTGAGTTCGCTAAACGCCCGATTCAGCATCTAGTTGCGCCTGCGTTGCCGATGCCCAAAGCCGGGGATAGACCAGTAGAAAAAAGCCCATCCAGACCAGCACGGGCACTGCCACCAGTCCGGTCAGCCAGACGCGGTGCAGCAGCAGCCAACTGCCGCCAATGAGGCTCGTCCCTGTAAGCAAGATCGACCAGGGCTGGCACCACCAGGGCTTGAGCTGCCAGATGCTCTGGGGAATGGGTGGGAGAGTGGGCAGGGTGGATGGAGTAGGTGGAATGGGTAAATCGCTCATGGCTAGTTTTGTTCAATCCGGCGTTTGGCGGCTTGCTCGAACCAGTCCACAACCTGGGGTACGGTCAGCGTTTCGATGGGCTGGTTCGCGGCGGCGGCAATTTGGTGCAGCGGTTTTAGCGAAGAAATCACCAGCCGCCCAAAGAACACCTTGAAGGCGTCGTCAAAGCCCTTATCAGGCGAGAGGGTTGGGTCTTGATCGACCCAGGCGGCAATTTGCTCGGAGCTGAGATCGGCGATCGCCCGTCTCGACTGCTGCGCCACCTGCTGGAGACAACGGAGAGAATAGATGGCAACCGCCGATCCGATCGTTATCGAACCCGTGATGCAAGTGAATCTTGAAGTGCCGATCGACTGTATTGGTGTAGTAC
>RFIF01000138.1 GCA_003695655.1 Cyanobacteria bacterium J069 | reverse complement strand
CTCTCTCCCTCTCCCCCTCTCTCCCTCCCCACACCAACACCCCCAACTCCTGTCAAGATAGAGAATGTTCTGGCAAACCGCAGGAGGCAAAGATGCGCTGGAGAAACTGGCTGGGAATGACGATCGCCCTCTGGCTCTGCGTGTTCAGTGGCTGGAGTCGTCCTGTCTATGCCCAGGCGGCGAAATATGCGCCGCCGCCTTCCTATAGCAATGCCGAACTGCGGAAGCATGACTTTTCAGGACAGGAACTCCGTTCAGCGGAGTTTTCTAATGCCAATCTGGATCAGGCGAATTTTACGGGTGCCAATGTGCGCGGCGGCGTGTTCAGCGCGTCGGTGCTGACGGATGCGATTTTGCATGGCGCGGACTTGAGCAATGCCATGCTTGATCAGGTGAAATTCAAAGGGGCAGATCTGAGCGATGCGGTGCTCACTGAGACGATCTTGCTCCGTTCCACTTTCACGGATGTGAACATTACGGGCGCTGATTTTACCGATGCAATTCTTGATGGTGCACAGGTGAAAGAGTTGTGTAAAATTGCCGACGGCGTCAATCCGACAACAGGCGTAGAAACCCGATATTCACTGGGATGCCGGGATTAGAGGTCTGGCAAAGCGGAACGGAAACCGGACTGCCGGATAGGCTGGGGCGATATTAGGCGATCGCCCATCTTGCTCTGCCCATCGACCAACTTATCTTATCTGGCTTATCGGACTCGTAGCCGGAAGCTGTAGTTAATCCGATTACCGTCCGTCACGATTTTGGTATAGTACGTCCCAGCCTTGAGCTTGATCGAAAACCGATCGGACTCCAGCGGGGCGCGGAGCGTGTCGGATACTTTGATGGCGCGTTTTTTGCTGTCCAAAATGGCACCCCGAATGTAGCGCCGGCTGATGAGTTCTTGAATCGTTACATCCAGGGACACGGTTCGCTGTCGCGTGATTTTGAACTTGAAAAAATCTGGGCTTTTTTTTCCCACATTGCCCGCGCTTGATCGACTGCTGCCAGAGCCAAGCGTGCCAAAGTTCCGGGTGCTAGAAGCGCGCCCTGCCAGCGCTGGGCGGAAGCGATCCAAAACGGTTGCTGAATGAAACAGCGAGGGCTGGATGCCAGCGCCGACTCGAATCTCGGTGCCTAATGTGTTGTCGCGTATGGAAGCGCTTGCGGTGGAAACCATAGATCCCGAAAGATAGTCCAGATCATGAGGATAAAGCAGTATAAAACACCTTTAATCAGGTTCTCTGTCAACTCGGTCGATCTGGTAGTAAAACGTATCATCTCTGAGCGAGAGGCGATCGCCCGCCTTTAGCGTTTGGGCAGAATCGCCGGGAATAGGATAGCCATTGGCATCCAGCGCGATCACTTGCCATTGCCCATCGCGGCGCTTGAGCTGGACTGATCCGGCGATCGCCTGCACGACAATGGGCGCAGTCCCCGTGCTTTCCACCGTTTTGCGGGGATAGCCGCGCGTGCGCCAGCCGAAGTTTTCCTCAGTCGACATCACTTGCAGCAGCATCCGGCGAGACTGCGCCAGGGGCAAGTCGTCCAGCGCCACCAGCACCGCCGCGCCATAGTCCAGATCTACCCGCAGCGTCACGTCCGGCAGGCTCACCGTGCCCGCCGCCTTGAGAAACCCCGTCACGCCCTGCACCTGCGGCGCGGCCACCGTCACCAGGCCACGCCCATAGTCCCAGCTAAGTTCGCCCGTGCTGCTGCGGAGCGTGTTGCGGCGGGCATTCGGCAGTTTTTTGACCTGCGTTTTGCCTGCGGCGTTGCTAAAGCGCAGATTTACTTTTCCCATCCAAAACGCGCTTGGATCAACGGTTTCGCCGCCCGCGCCGAGGGATTCGGTCGCCCGCAGCGCGTCCAGGTTTTGCGGCACGGCGACGGGTGCGCCCCGCAGCGCCAGCAGATCCGCGAGCTTCACCGACGCCTCCACCCCCGACTCGGCCGGCTGCACCAGTCCCCGGCGATAGATCAGCGCCGCTGCCGGAAATTGCCCCATGACCACAGGTGTTGCCACGGAAAACTTGTCGAGTTTGGGTTCCCAGCCCTGGGCGCTGGTTTTGAAAAAGACGATGCCGTCGGTGTCTTGCAGCGCGCCATAGGTCGCTGCCAGCAGGGGCAGGTCGGCGCGGAAGCGGTTGGGCTGGAGCCAGTTGAGTTCGGTAATCGTCGAGGGCAGTTCCCGGCCTTGCAAATCGGTGTAGTGCAAGTCCATCAGCGGCAGGCGAAAATCGCGCTGGCGCAGCAGAGACTTTAGCCAGTTGCGCCTGCGCTGGAGCGGCGTAAACAGCAGCGCCGATCGATCTTGATAGCGATCGCCCCCATTCAGCGCGATCGCGCTATTTTCGCCTTGGATTGCCAGATCAAAATAGCCGTGCCGATCCATCACATCGCCGCCCGTGTTGCTGAACTTATCCAGCGGCCCCAGCACCCGCGCCTCCGCCGTCACCCAGTTGGAGCCATAGACGAGTCCCCGATAGCCCAGGTCTTGTTTGAGAAACTGGCAAGCCTGGTCAAAAAACTGCCGCTGGCTCTCGGTCAGAAACATGGCTGTGTCTTGGGCGCGCAGGGAGTCGCGGTGTTTTAGCAAATCGGCTAAGGGCATGATGCCGATACGCTCCAGGTGGGGCAGATCGCCACGATCGCCGCCCAAGGAATAGGACAAATCCGACTTGCGCCACTGGGCGATCGCCTGCTCCAACGTGCCGTACTTTGCGGTTAACCAGTGGGCAAATTGGCGCTCCAGGATGGCCATTTGGGGCGCGGGAATTTTGGTATACGGCTCGAAGGTGGGAAAAAAGTAGGAGTCTTCGTTCACCAGTTCCAGCATCGCCAGCGCTGGGTCGTCCTTAAGCGCGCGGCCGGTGGCGGGGTTGGGCGGGCTAAGGAGCGATCGCCACCAGTTGCGATAAATCGCCTGAAATTCCGGGTTAAAAAACAGCAGCGCGAACGGCTGTTGACCGCTGTAGCCCGCAAATCCGTCTGTTTCTTCCAGCGACAGCCAGTAGGGAAAATAAAGCGACAGCGCCGTGTAGATGCCCTCCTGCTTCAGCGCCGCCACCAGGTTCCACAGGCCCTGCTGCCGCGCCGGGTCGATCTGCCGAAAGTCGTCCCGCTGCCACAGCCGCGTATGCACTCGCACCAAGTTCACGCCGCGCTTGGCCAAAAATTGCGCCAGATACGCCCGCTGCTCGGCGTTCATCGCCAGCGCCTGCTCGTCCACATTCACGCCCCAAAAGCGGACTGGCTGGTTTGCTGCGCCCTGCACCAGCCGCCCGTCCTGCGCCCGCACCCAGCCATTCATCCCCGCCACGGGTTCATTCAAAAATCGCAGGGCGATCGCACTGTCGGCAAAATTCTCTGGCTCTGGCTCTGGCTCTGGATCAAACAGCGTCCAGCCGGGAAGCGGGGCCGCATAGCGCTGATCGGGCTGCAAACTGCCGCGCGGCTGAAAGGCTCCCTGCGTCAGCAAAAAGCAGTCGAACGCCGCCGCCCCGTCCAGTTCCGTCAGCTCGATCCGCAGTTGGTGCGAACCTGCGGTCAAGTCCACCGTCCCCACCTGTACCCAATTTGCCCCCACCAGGGGACGCATGGGGCTGCTGTCGATTAAATACACCTCGCGGCTGACACTCTGCCACGGCTGCTCATCCCAGCGCCAGCGAAAGGGGCCGTGCTTCCAAAACTTGCGCGCATAAAAGCGATAGCGCCCCGGCTGGGCCACCTGCACGGCATACTCCAGAAACAGCGGCGCTGGGCGGGTTCCGTCTACGCCTATCCACCTTCCGCCTGAGAGGATGGCGGCTTCGGTCGGGCTGGCGGGCGCAAAGGGATGATTTTCTGCATCTGGAAAGTTGGTAGCGGTGGGCTGTTCTGCTTCCCACCAGACAAAGGCAGCGGGCGTGGCGACGGTGCGCGTCTGGAGGATTGCGCGGGGTTGGGTTGCCCGGCCCCAGCGCACGGCCGGCGATCGCCCAAAGACCGCCAGGGCCACCAGCAGCGCCAGGATAAAAAGGGCGAAGAAGCCCCCTAAGGCTTTGGAGGCTTTAAGGGCTTTAGAAGCTTTAGATAAAAAAGGCTGCATCGTCTGGTGCATCGATATTAGAAGACTTTGATAGGATGAGAAGCATCAAACCAGGGCTACGGGTATGGAAAAAACCTTGTTGCAGGTTTTTCGGAGCGCCTATCGAGATTTGGACTTATTTCCCTTGCTGCGGCCAGAGGACATTCAGGCCTTTCGGGTGGAATATGGCAGCAATACGCTGGTGCAGCTAGAGCAAGCCGTCGATGATTCGCCAGAGGACGGCAAGATTGTCTTTTCGGGGCATCGGGGCTGCGGCAAATCGACCTTGCTGGCAGATTTTGGCAAACGGATGCAGCAGCAGGGCTACTTCGTCGTGTTTTTCTCCATTTCTGACATGGTGGAAATGTCGGCGGTCGATCATGTCAATATTCTTTACTCCATTGCGGTGCAGCTTCTGAGCAAAGCTTCGGAACGACAGGTCACGATTCCCCACAAAACCAAAGAAGAAATTCTGACGTGGCTGTCTACGACCCAGACCAGCGCCGAAGTTCGAGATTTGAAAGCGCAGGTCGGCGTGGGCGGCGACTTGCTCAAGGTCATCACCGCCAAGCTCCAGGCAGAGTCTACCTTTCGGGAGGAAATTAAGCGGACTTATGAGCGGCGGATCACCGATCTGGTCAAAAAGATTGAAGAGATCGCCCGTTTGATTCGGGAAGCCACCCAAAAGCAAGTGCTGGTTGTGATCGACGACCTGGACAAGCTGGACTGGAAACTGGTGGAAGAGATTTACAAAAACAACATCAATGCGCTGTTTCAGCCCAAGCTCAAGATTGTGTTTACGATTCCCATTGCAGTGATTCGGGACATTGAGCTGAGAACCATTTTGCGATCGGAATCGGGCGAGTCGATTCAGCAGATGGAGGTTGCCAAGTTTTTTTCTAAGGCCGATCGCCATTTGCGCCAGTCTCCCAATTTGCAAAAGATTGAGGTGTTTTTGGAAGTGCTGAGGCGGCGCTTTGGAGAAGACTGGGAGCGGGCGATCGCGCCAGACACTGCCAAGAAGATTGTCTTACTCAGCGGGGGCGTGCTGCGGGAGCTAGTGCGGATTGCGCGGGAGTGCTGTCGTCAGTGTTCTCTGCAACTGCGGCAGCAGCCCCAACTGACCGACGTAAAGATCAACGACGACATTTTGGAGCGGGCGATTCGCGAAATTCGCAATGAATTCTCGCTGTCGCTGGGCAAGCGCCGCTATGAGATTTTGGCGACGCTGTATCGAGAGGCTAAGCCGGAAGAGGCGATCGACGATGAGTTTGCCCTGCTGCTGCACGGGCTGTATGTGCTGGAGTATCGCAATGATGAGGTGTGGTATGACGTGCATCCGATTGTGCAGGAGCTGCTGCGGCGCGAGAACTTGATTCCGCCAGACCCAGAACCAGACCCAGATCCAGACCCAGACCCAGACCCAGATCCAGACCCAAATCCAGATTCTGGAGAAGCCGCCAATGCCCACGCTTGACCCGATTGCCGAAGACCAGCGGCAGTATGAGCGGCTGATCGTGTCTCTGGAGCTGAGCCAGGGAAAGCTGGATCTGCTGATTGCCGTGTGCGACGATCGCAATCTTCAGGAGCAAATCATTCAGCAATATATCCAGGAGCTACAGCAACAGGGCATTGAGCATTATCGGGTGCTGATTCGCCGCAGCGACCCCAGCCTGCGCCATGCGCTGGAGCAACTGCTGGCCGAGCAGCCCAGCCTGAAAGCGGGCGACCCGGCCGTGGTGACGGTGCAGGGCATTGACGACCTGCTGAGCGTTCGGGTGTTGGCCGCGCCCGCCGAGCAGGAGCGGTTTTTGGGCTATTTGCAATGGACGCGGGAGGCCTTTCGGCAGTTTCAGTTTCCGGTGGTGCTGTGGATGCCGTCGCCGCTGGTGGTGCTGCTGGCACAGCAAGCGCCCGACTTTTGGAGCTGGCGGGGCGGCGTGTTTTGGTTTGGCCTGCGGTCGGAAGCGCTGAGGCCGGTGGAGCCAGTGGCTAGGTCTGGGCAACAGGCAGTGGGCCAGGTGGATGCCACGCTGGCGGAGCTGCTGCAACTAATTGAAACGCTGGAGCAGCAGCCCGACCCGGACGCGGCGCAACTGCTGGCGCTGTATGACCGGCTGGGAGAGTATTATGCGCGGCGGGGAGACAGCGGCAACAGTCGGCAGTTTGCGATTCAGGTCTATCGGCGAGTGGTGCAGCTTCAAAAGACGCTGGGGCTGAAGCGGGAGCTGGCGGAAAACCTGGAAAAGCTGGGGAACCTGTATTCTGAGCTACGGTACAACGTGCCCGAGGCGCTGGCGAACTATGAGCAGGCGATCGCCCTGTATCGCGAGGTGGGTGATCGACTGGGCGAAGCCAACACGTTACAAGCGATCGGCGATGTGCTGCAATTCCTGAAACGAAGCACCGACGCGCTGGCGAACTATGAGCAGGCGATGGGCATTTATCGCGAGGTGGGTGCTCGACTGGGCGAAGCCAACACGTTACAAGCGATCGGCGATGTGCTGCAATTCCTGGATCGTCGCACCGACGCGCTGGCGAACTATGAGCAGGCGATCGGCATTTATCGCGAGGTGGGGGATCGACTGGGCGAAGCCAACGTTTTGCAGGAATTTGGCAAGTTGCAGGAAGACTCGCAGGCAGGCTTGGATCATCTGCAACAGGCGCAGGATATGTTTCAGCAAATTGGCGACCAATATAGCCAGAGCCGCAATTTGCTGTTTCTTGCCGATCGCCAGGTTCAGCTTGGAGCAATCGGGGCGGCGATCGAATCGCTCAAACAGTCTGCGGCCCTCGCCCAGGCGATCTCCTACGAGCCACTTGAACAATACGCCCTAAATCAGATTGCCGAGCTAGAGCAACGCCTGTGATGTTAGTGGCTGTCATACTCGCCTCTAGCTGTCAGCGCTTCCATCAGCAACACCTCGATCGTGGCTGTGAGCGATCGCCTATCCCGCTTGGAAATTTCTTCCAGGCGAGCTTTTAGCTCCGCTGGCAAATAGACGGTCACTCTCTCCTTATCGGTAGTCATCAAGATTTTGCTACTTTTGCTGCTCTGCTTCAGTCGTTTGCAGTCCTTTGATCAGAAGCTCCTCAACCACAAAGCTAAACGATCGCCTTTCTTGTTCGGCGATCGCCTTGATTTTGTCTCGAATTTCATCCGACAGGTAAATTGTCACCTGATTTTTCTTCGTAACCACGCGAATAATCCCTGACTTTCTCTATTCAAGGCTATTTTCTTTCGAGAAACAGCTAATCCAGTTCATCGAGCCGGTGTTTCTCAATGATTTCCTGCTGCTGAGGCTGTTGCAGCCATAGTTCTAGCGCTTCTGCTACGACTGCACTAATTGACTCTTCCCGAATCGTGGCGATCGTTTTCACCAGCTTATCGAGGTCAGAGTCCAAATAAATTCTCAGTTCTGGGCGTTTTTTCGCGCTCACTCGTCTTGCATCGCCGCAAACGTACAAGCTGAATTCTCTCATCCGGTTTTGCGGCTATGCGGCTATACGTATAAACTAGCTTCAACCAGATTCAAAGGACGCTCTATGATCCAACTCACTGATGATGAAGTGGCACTGCTGAAATCGCTGCTGGTTGCCCTGCGGAGCATTAAAATCCGCGACATCGACAGAGCACTGGTCATCCTGGCCAAGGCAGATCGCGCCCGCAAGCCCTGAGCCCGTTTGCGGGGAACGCGAGTTGGGTTGAGACTTAATTAGACTGGGGCGGCAGCGACACGGGCAGTTGCAGGCGCACCAGATCATATTTGCCCGCTTCGGCTAGCAGCGTCATCCGGTCGGGCGGCAGCTTCAGATCTTCGATTTTGTAGCCCAGCCCCACCACTAGCATCGACGGCGGATCGCCTTGGCCCCGCGACTGGCGACGAATGTAGGCGATCGCCGTTTCCTGGCGCTGGGCAAAGAAAATCGGGCGATGTCCATAGAACACCAGACTCGGCTTGTGCAAGCCCGCCATCATAATCGGCTCGTTGGGCTGCTGCTGTGCCACAATTTCGGCGGCAAGCTGGCGCAGCGGCAACTGGCGATGAACGTCCAAAATATTCAGCAGCGGAAACACAAACAGCATCAGCATCAGCGCCATCGCCGCCAGATTCACGCCCCACAGCCAGCGCCCCCGGCGTCGGCTCAGCAGCGCGATCGCCCCCAGCAGCGCCACTCCCCAAATCACCGTGCCCACGATGGGAATGCCCGACTGAGTGATGGCTTCCTCCAGCCCGCGCACGG
>RFIF01000137.1 GCA_003695655.1 Cyanobacteria bacterium J069 | reverse complement strand
GGGGCGATATTAGGGGCGATGTTAGGGGCGATGTTAGGGGCGATCGCCTGCCTGCATTTCCGACCAGTCCCGCGCCCAATTCCTTCATGTTCCTCCAGGCAGGCGGTGAAGGCGGCGAAGGCGGCGAAGGTGGTGAAGGTGGTGAAGGCGGCGAAGGTGGTGCTGCCGTCCGTCCGGCTGGACTTTGCACGGCGGTGGCGGTCGATGGGGGTGGCGAAGGCGGCGAATCGGGCGTCAGCGAACCAGCGGCCAGTCCGGTGCGGATCTATGGAGCAGCGGTCGAACCTGAAGCGGTGTTTGGCGATCGCCAGCTTCTTTCCACGTTCGTCAATAGCGTGATCCTCCCCACCTACGAGCAGTTAGTCACCCAGGCGAATCAGCTCGACCGGGCGATCGCCCAGTTTTCTGTCAACCCCACTGAGCCGAACCTGCGGGCCGCCCGACAGGCCTGGCTAGCGGCCCGTCTTCCGTGGGAAAGCAGCGAATCCTTTGCCTTTGGCCCGGCTGCCTCGCTGGGCTATGACGCGGGGCTAGACGACTGGCCGGTGAACGAGGTGGACGTGACGGCTGTGCTGCAAAGCCAGGATGCCCTCACGCCCGACTATTTGACCACGCTGCAAACCTCCCAAAAGGGGTTTCACACGATTGAATTTTTGCTGTTTGGGCCAGCCAACAACAAGCGACTGACGGACTTTTCGCCGCGTGAGTTGGAGTATTTGCAGCTCATCGGGGCAGATTTTGTCGCCACGGCTGAAAACCTGCTGACGAGCTGGTCGCAAGGAGTGGAGGGTTATCCTGCCTATCGCACCGAATTTGAGCAAGCGGGCGATCGCAGCACGGCCTACCCCACGCCCCAAGCGGCGATCGCCGAACTGGTGCAGGGCATGATCGACATTTTGGATGAACTGGGCACGGTCAAAATTGGTGAAGCGCTGGCGGCACAAAACCCCTTTTTATTAGAAAGCCGCTTCAGCCAGAGTTCGCTTCAGGACTTTTACCAAAATCTCCGCAGTGTGGAGATGGCCTACTTTGCAGGATCTGCGAATCGTCCTGATCGCCACAGCCTCAGCGTCTATATTGCCCGTGTTGATCCGGCGCTGGATGCCCAGGTGCGGCAATATCTCCTGGCGGCAGATGCGGCGTTGAAGGCAATTCCCGGCCCGATCGAGTCAACCATTTGCGACCCGGCCGCCCAACCTCGCATTGCTGCGGCCCGTGATTCTGTGTTGACGCTGCGGAGTGTGCTGGAACAGTGGGTGATGCCGCTGGTGCAAGCGCCGCTCTAGTCTGATTTCTCCTCAAAACAAAATAACTATGAAACCATTGCCTATGGATCGTTTCCTGTCGCTCCTGGGGCGGCGGTTTGTCAAAAGGCGGTGGGGGGCGATCGCCCTCCTCTCTACTCTGGCAGGATTCCTTGCCGCGCTGCTGCTGCACAGTGCGGGCTGGGCCCAGTCGTCTCCGCTGCGGGCAGGCGGCGACACGACGATCCAAAACCGCACCTCTCAGGCTTATGCCCAGCCCGCGCCCAATCTCAGTGGAAACTGGCTGACGCTGCATCAGGCGGGCGATCGCCATTTTGAAGCAGCCTTTGTGACGCCGCCTGCGCCCGTGAACGGCGGACTGGGTCCGCTATTCAACAACACGGCTTGCGCCGGGTGCCACATTAAGGACGGGCGGGGAATGCCTGTGCCGGGACAACTGCTGCTGCGGGTAAGCCTGCCCCGCGACAGTCCAGCCGCTGCGTCTGCCCTCCCAGTCACAGCGCCCGTGCTGCCAGCCGATGCCCATTTGGAAGCGTCCGTCAGCCTGGGCAATGCGCCGCCCGTTCCCGGTATTGGCACCCAAATCCAGGATCAGGCGATCTACGGCCGCACGCCCGAAGCCCGCGTCAAGCTCCGCTGGCAAGAGCAGCCGGGGTCTTATGCCGACGGCACGCCCTACCGTTTGCGATCGCCCCAGTTTGAAATCACCCTGCCCAATGGAGAGCCGTTGCCCCCCCATGTCCTGGTTTCGGCGCGCGTTCCTTCGCCAGTCTTTGGGTTGGGTCTACTCGAAGCGGTTTCCGAGTCCGAAATCCTGGCACGGGCAGACCCGCAGGATGCTGACGGGGACGGTATTTCCGGTCGCCCGAACTACGTGTGGGATACCGAAACGCAGTCGGAAGGGCTGGGCCGCTTTGGCTGGAAGGCTAATAACCCCACGCTGCTTCAGCAAAACGCCGCTGCCTATATCAACGACATGGGCATCACCAGCCCTCTGTTTCCTGAGGCTGATGGTTCCAGCGAGGTTGACACAACCACGCTCAAAGCCAACACGGTTTACGTGCAGACGCTGGCAGTGCCCGCGCCAACGCTGCGCCAAGATCCCCAGGTGCTGCGAGGCGAGCGGCTGTTTGCGGCGGCCAACTGCGTAGGCTGCCATCTGCCGACGCTGCACACCCAGCGCCACGAAATTCCCGCGCTGGAACACCAGACGATTCATCCCTATACCGACCTGCTGCTGCATGATCTGGGAGAGGGACTGGCGGATCATCGACCCGACTTTCGGGCGACGGGGAATGAGTGGCGCACCCCGCCACTATGGGGGATTGGGCTGACCCAGACGGTGCTGCCCTATGCGGGCTATCTGCACGACGGCCGCGCCCGCACCCTGGCCGAAGCCATCCTCTGGCACGGCGGCGAGGCGGCGACGGCTCGCGAGGCGTTTTGGGCAATGTCAGCGAGCGATCGCACGGCGCTATTAAGATTTCTCAATTCGCTCTGAGACCGCTAGACTACTGGTACTGGGTCTATCCAACTGGGTTTATCCAACTGGGTAATGGCACGGTTTACGAATCTGGCAATTGAGCGAGGGAGCAGGTCTCATGAGTGAAGCCTCAAGTCAAGCAGTAGTGCGGGTTTTGATCGTGGAAGACGACCCCATGATGCAGTTGGGGCTGGAGCAGTCTTTGAGCAGCCAGCCAGGCATCGAGGTCGTAGGTCGGGCAGACGATGGCTATTTTGCGGTCGAGGAGACGCTAAAGCTCAAGCCAGACATCGTGGTGATGGATATTGGGCTGCCCCGCCTGGATGGCATTGCCGCCACGCAGAAGATTAAGAAGTCGCTCCCAGAGGTGCGGATTGTCATGCTCACCTCCCACACCACGGAGAATGAGGTGATTGCGGCGCTGTCGGCGGGGGCAGATGCCTATTGCGTCAAGGGCACCACGGTCGAGCGGCTGCTGGCAGCGATCGAGGCGGCGTGGGAGGGGGCCAGCTATCTTGACCCGCTGGTGGCGCGGCTAGTGATGGATCACCTCAAGTCGCCGACCAATACTGCGGATGCGATCGCCGTGGGTCAGCTTTCCCAGCGAGAGTTAGAAGTGCTGAAGCTGATGGTGGAAGGACGCAGCAATCCTGAAATTGCGACCGCCCTCTATCTCAGCCCGAATACCGTAAAAACCCACGTCCGGGGGATTATGAACAAGCTTGCAGTGGATGACCGCGTCCAGGCGGCAGTCGTTGCCCTCAGGGCCGGACTGGTTTAGCACGTTTGGATACCTAAACTTCAAAAAATCACCCGGATGCAGGATGCCGAGATCTGATATTAAGATCCAATATCCAGATACTTGGTCTTGAGAGCAAATACCTCTTAAGTGGGAGGGACGATTTTCGTCTAGCTGGCTAGAATCTTTGATATGTAGACCTCGGATGCTGCTTGCACATCCTATTTTGCATTCTGTTACCGAGGGATGCATTTTCACTCTTCCAGATAATTAGGGTAGCAACCGGGGCTTTATCAAGTCTCTTTGAGCACAGTGGTCTGAGGATATTACGGAAAACTTTGTAAAAATTAAAACGGGTTTTTTGGAACTTCTCAGTATTAAATGCTGTCTACTAGAATCAGGCGCAATGCTAACGCCGTGAGTCTATGCCCTCTTCCCTGTCTTTGTGCATGCCTCGTGCCTCTGGCGGGCAGTTCGCTCTTAAATTCCCTAAGGGCGATCGCAAAGGTAAGCGTACTCCAGAAGTGTTTCTCTCGTTAAGACTTTAGTTCTGCCGATGTATCTCATGGCTCTCTTGGGAGAGTTGTACACAACCATTAGTTTTGCGTGATTGGGCTGAGCCTTATGACAACGACACTCGACGAAATCTACAAGTTTTTCAAGAATCCACCGCCGTTCTATCTCAATAAGGAGTTAGCGGTTTGTTATGTGCTGTCGGTGCTGCTAAAGCAAGATTCCTACGGCACTGAACTGATTAGCCTGCTCGAAACGGAATATCCTGCTTATCGCCTCTCGGATACGGTGCTCTACAGTGCGCTGAAGTTCCTGGAAGATGGCGCGGCGGTTATTGGCTACTGGAAGAAGGTAGAAGGGCGCGGGCGTCCTCGCCGGATGTATCAGATCACCCCTGAATGGCGCGATCGCGCTGAAGAGCTGGCTCGCCTCTGGGAAGGCTATACCGAGAGCAATGCCACTGTGGCCGTCGGGGTTGATTAGTCTACGGATATGACTGGCATATCCGTGAAACGGTTTAGTAGGTCTAGTCAATCGTCTGCATATCTGAGGCTATTCATGGGTTCAGATTCTCCTGGTTGCGGAACCTTCTGGCAAAGCGGCTGCTTAGGCGGCCGCTTTGCTTTTGAATATCTCACGCAGTTTCTCATCCGGCTCCTGCTATAGCGGTGGACAGAATGGTTAGGACAAGCATTAAACTGCAAGCCTTGATGCAGCTAGGGCTTCAGACCTAACCCCTGACCCCTGCTACACCACTGCTGGGAAATCTCACAGAGCTGAGATAGCTCATCTGGGCACAATCTTTCGTACATTAAAGGGGGAATCAGCACGTCACGCGAGGAGAGCCTTGCTCAAGATTTATGGATCTTCCGGTTTTGTCGTCCACTGCCCTGCTTACGCTGCTGCTGGCAGTCGGTTTGTTTTTCTTTATTCGAGCTTCTACGAAGGATCGGATCGAAGTGGCGCGACTGGTGGGCGATCGCCCCGAGGCTGACCTGCTCGAAGCCATCCAGCAATACTTCACGCAGCGCGCCTATCGCATCGCCTCCGTGGACGCGCAGCAAAATCAGGTGATCTATGAAGGGTTAGTGCGCGCCAGCACGTTTCTCACCATTTTCCTATCGCTGCTGGCAGCCGTCGGAATTTTGTGCCTCTCTCTGGTGTTGTCCTTTTTGTTTCCAGCAGTGGGCAGTGGGTTTCTGGGATTGCTGATACTAGCGCCCCTTGCAGGCTTGTTCTACTGGAAAAAGTCCACCCGACAGGAACAAGTCGCTCTGCAAATCGCAGAGTTGGATGCAGATGCAGATATGGATATCCGCGGCCCGCTGCTAGTGGTGACGGGGCATCGCGATGAACTGGCCGAGCTACAACAGGCGCTGCGACTAGTGCCCCTAAGCGAATAATTCCAGCGAATAATTCCAGCGAATAATTCCAGAACGCTCCAGAACACAGTGTCAATGAATTATTAGCGAATTATTTAAGCGAATCGTTGAAGCGAATTATTTAAGCGCATAATTCTTTGAACACCCTGCTGCGATTGATGACCACTGGTTCCTGCCAATAACCCCTTTTCTGCCGCCCCCTGTGAATCTCTCGACGCTGACCCAACGCCTACACCAACTGCCCGGCGCATTGCGGGAGGCGCTCTTTCCGGTCGATCGCCTTCACCCAAATTTAGACTATGTCACCTGGCGGCAGGGCTTTATGCGGCGACGGCTGAATCTGTCGCTACGGCTAGGTATTTTAGCTTACCTAACGTTTATTTTGATGCGATGGATTTTGGCGTGGGTGAATCCCGGCTCTGTGCCTGCCAGTTGGTTTGCGATGGCAGGGACGGCCCTACTAGGGCTGGTGATTTGCCTGGTGCTGCATCGACGAGATCTAGGGCGGCGCTATCCGGCGCTGATTTTTTTGGGCTGCTCCTGGTCGATTACGCTGGTGGAGCAGATCTGGGCCACACTCAGAGGCGTTGCTTTTCCCGGTGTGTTTGCCTGGACGCTTGTGTTTTTGGTGCAGGCGACGCTACTGCCAATGCGCTGGCCGCTGCACTTGATTTCTCAGGTGGGGCTGTTGGGCTATTACCTGGTTGTAAATTCGCTTTTGGGGCTGGGCGAGGCGGCTGGGTCGATGTGGGATGCGACGCTGTGGCTTTATTTGTTTTGGTTTTGCGCTATTTGCGATTTGTCGGTGTTTCTGTATGAGCGGCTGCAACGGGCAGAGTTTTCGGCACGACAGGCACTAGAGGCGGAGCAAGAAAAATCGGAGCGGCTGCTGCTGAACATTTTGCCGGAGTCGGTGGCGCGGCAGCTAAAGCAAGACCAGCGCACGATCGCCGAACATTTTCCCGAAGTGACGGTGCTGTTTGCCGATATTGTCGGGTTTACGGAACTGTCGGCGGGGGTGCCGCCAGAAGACATGGTGCGGCTGCTAAATCAGGTGTTTTCTACCTTCGACCATCTGGCAGAACGGCACGGGCTAGAAAAGATTAAAACCATTGGCGATTCCTATATGGTGGTGGGTGGGCTGCCAGTGGAGCGGGCCGATCACCTGGAGGCGATCGCCAACATGGCCCTCGACATGCAGCGGGCGATCGCCCAGTTTCAAACCCCCCGCCAAACGCCATTCAACATGCGCATCGGCATCAACACTGGTCCTGTGGTTGCAGGGGTCATCGGCGTGAAAAAATTTATCTACGATCTCTGGGGCGATACGGTCAACACTGCCAGCCGCATGGAATCGCAGGGACTCCCTGGCATGATCCAGGTGACAGACGCCGTGTATACCCGCCTGCAAGGACGCTATGAGTTTAAAGAACGCGGCACCATTTATGTCAAAGGCAAGGGGCAGATGCAGACCTATTTGCTGCTGCGGCGGATGGAGTGAGGGAGTGTTGGAGTGAAGGAGTGATGGAGTGAAAGAGTAAAGGAGTGATGGAGTGATGGAGGGATGGAGTGTTGGCG
>RFIF01000136.1 GCA_003695655.1 Cyanobacteria bacterium J069 | reverse complement strand
CTCTCTCCCTCTCTCCCCCTCTCCCCCTCTCCATCACCATCACGCTCCTCATCCCCCCACCGCCTCCGCCCGGCGCGATCGCAGCTCCAGATACAGCAGCAGCGCATTCACATCCGCCGGGTTCACGCCGCCAATTCGCGCCGCCTGCCCAACGGTAAGCGGACGCACCTGCGACAGCTTTTCGCGCGATTCTTTGGAAAGCGTATCGATGCGGTGATAGTCCAGGTCGGGCGGCAGGGGACGGTTTGCCTGGCGAGCGATCTGGTCGATCTGGTTTTGCTGTCGTTGCAGATAGCCAGAATATTTAATGTCGATTTCGGCTCCTTCCTTTTCGGCGCGGCTGAGGTCGGGGTTGCCCTGGCCATAGCGCTCCAGATCTGCATAGTGGAAGCCGGGGCGGCGCAGCAAGTCTGCCAGCGTAATGGAGCCTTTAATCGCCTGTTGCGTTTCAGCGTAGATCCGCTTACCCAGCTCCTCATGCTCCTTAATGCGGGTGGCGTACAGTCGTTCTTTTTCCGCCACAATTTGCGCCTGCTTGCGAGTGAACAAATCCCAACGGCGATCGCCAATCAGTCCAATTTCGCGGCCCAGCGGCGTCAAGCGCTGATCGGCATTGTCCGACCGCAGCACCAGCCGATATTCCGAGCGCGAGGTCAGCATCCGATAGGGTTCCCGCAAATCCTTCGTACAGAGGTCGTCGATCAGCGTGCCGAGATAGCTCTGTTCTCGCGGGAAAATCAGCATGTCCTGGTTCCGGCAAAAACGCGCGGCGTTGAGTCCAGCAACGAGTCCCTGGGCCGCCGCCTCTTCGTAGCCCGTGGTGCCGTTCACCTGTCCGGCACAAAACAGTCCCTCCACTTTTTTGGTCATCAGCGTAGGATAGCACTGGGTCGCGGGCAGATAGTCATATTCCACGGCGTAGGCCGGGCGCAGCATGGCGCAGTGTTCTAAACCAGGGAGCGATCGCAACATTTCTACTTGCAGCGCTTCCGGCAATCCGGTCGAAAAGCCCTGGATGTAGAGTTCAGGAATATCGCGTCCTTCTGGCTCAATGAAAATCTGGTGCGATTCCTTATCGGCAAAGCGTACGATTTTATCTTCAATGCTGGGGCAATAGCGCGGCCCTTTGGCATCCACCCAGCCGCCATAGACCGGAGACAAATGCAGGTTTTCGCGAATCAGCCGATGGGTTTCTGCCGTGGTGCGCGTCAGATAGCAGCACATCTGCTCCCGCTCCACCCACGCCTCCGGGTCAAAGCTAAACCAGCGCACGTCGTCGTCGCCCGGCTGCGGCTCTAGCTGCGCATAATCAACCGATCGCCGATCCACCCGTGCTGGCGTGCCCGTCTTCAGCCGGCCGGTTTCAAACCCTAGTCGGTTCAGCGTTTCCGTCAGCCCTGTTGCGGCAAACTCGCCCGCCCGCCCCGCCGGCATCGACTTGTTGCCCACCCAGATGATGCCGCCGAGAAACGTGCCCGTCGTCAGCACCACCGCTTTGCAGGCAAACGCCACGCCAAAGTAGGTCTGTACGCCAATCACTTCATCGTTTTTGCCCAACACCAAATCCGTCGCCATGCCCTCGCGCAGGGTCAGGTTTTCCTGATTTTCCACAATCTCCCGCATCACGGCGGCATATTCCCGCTTATCGGTCTGCGCCCGCAGTGCCCACACGGCCGGCCCCCGCGACACATTCAGCACCCGCTTTTGCAAGTAGGTGCGATCGGCCATTCTACCGATTTCGCCGCCGAGGGCATCTACTTCATGCGTCAGTTGGGACTTTGCCGGGCCGCCCACGGCCGGGTTGCAGGGCTGCCAGCCGATTTTGTCGAGGTTGAGCGTCAGCAGCAGCGTGCGACAGCCCAGCCGGGCCGCTGCCAGCGCGGCCTCACAGCCAGAATGGCCAGCGCCAACGACGACAACATCAAACGCATCTTGAAAATCGGGAGGGCTTTGAAAATTCACGGCAGGGTTGCAAAGGATGATCGCAGGCTAGCAGAGACTCGGATTTGCGCCAAAGCACCAAGAACTCCTCAGTCCACTCTTGATCCTACAGTGATTCTCCAGTGATTTCAGCGGTGTGCAGGAGGCTCATGAGGCCAGGGGCGATCGCTTTCTCCTGGTTTTTTGCCTATTAAACCACCCCTCCCAGCGCTAAACAAATTCGCTTTGCTCTGTAAAAAATATTGCCAGTATGTTCGGACGGGTCAGTACAAACCTAGAGATTTTGCCCATTAAACCTCATTAAACCTGGGGTGCCAGCAGAACTCAACCTAACGATTGATACATCACATCACAAGTCTTCAGCAAGTTCGTTAGAGGTTCAGTCAGGCTTATTTCTCCTGTCGGGAGCATCAGAGCTATATTCCGATATTTTGCTTAGGCTATTGCGCAATCTTGATGATGACAACTTGCTTTATTTGCTGTAATTCAATCTAAGCAGCAAGCCAGTACACAGAACTATGTACACAGAACTATATTTAAGCGTTATGAATTGTTGCTTGGACATTCTAGAAACACCAATCCGAAGTTCGGATTAACACTCCGTGAAACTATGGATGTCTTTAAAAGTGAGGTACTACGCAAGTAGAACTCTACTCAATAAAAGAGGCTGTAAACTTGCCACTGAACGCACAAACTCTTGTCTAGCAAGGGCGATCGCTGTTTTTTGTAAATTTTTTGATCTGGCAGGGAGAGCAACTTTTCTACTGATTCCCGTATGCTCTGTAGACAATTCGATCAGTACATTCCTAGATAAACCCTACTGAAAAGTAGGGGACTACGCTGCTTAAAATCTCCGTATCATCTCAGTCCTAAAAGTGTTCTTCATAACTGCGTGTTGCAAGTTGAAAAAGTTCATTTGAAGGGTATATAAAGACGAAAATAACTCCTCACATACACTTCACAGAAACTGACTCCAGTCCTCTAAAGAAGGATGCTATGTTCAAATTACAAGCCGTCTAGGCATTTGGGTTACGAAGAATCTGAAGTTTCAACGCTGCTTGGGCAATCAGTTTGAGCAAACGTTGGAGTAATAGTTTCGGGCAATAGTTCTGGCAATAGTTTCGGGCAATAGTTTCGGGCAATAGTTTCGGGCAATAGTTCTGGCAACGGTCAATTTGGGTAATAGCTTTAGGCAATGGTCAATTGCCAATTGACGACAGGTTAATTCAACACACTCACACTTTGCGGCTGCAAACTCTGTCAAATAGTTTTGAACTCATCGGTTCGCAAATTCAATTAGTGGTTTGGGAATGATGAGAGTAAGCAGTTGGGAGAGTAGCTGAGCGGCCGATTGAACCAGCATCTGGGCTAGCAGCTTTAGATAGCAGAGATCTGGCAGTTTGAGTAATCAGTCTGAATTGAGCGTCTAAATTTTGGTCTACGAATCGTCTGGTTCAAATCTCTACTGGTACTTTGTTCGGCGCAGGAGTGCGACTTTCTAAGATGGAACCCAATTCTGTTCGGTATCAGCCTGTTAATCCCGAAGTCAGCGTTTATGACTGCGAGGTTCACCTCAAATTTCGCTTGATTGAAGAGAAAGGAGCCTTGGTCAATCGGGAACACCTGCTCGACACACTGCTAGACGCTTTCGCCTGCGGGGCAGATGAGTATCTAGAGCCGATAGCGGTTGAAGTCTCAGCCAGCGAAGTTCCAGAAGTAGATGCTTCGCCGCAAATGCGTCGCCAGCTCATCCGGCTGAGAAACTCTGGAGACCTGGCTTAGTTTCTGAAAACAAGCCTCTGCAAGAT
>RFIF01000135.1 GCA_003695655.1 Cyanobacteria bacterium J069 | reverse complement strand
GAATTATGACAATCGGGCAATCTTCAATCGAGTTTGAAAGGGCAGCAGGCAGCGCCCGTTCCCCGCTCAAAACTTAATTTCACAACCCAAATTACGCGATCGCTCCCTCGATCTGAATTCACCCATCGGGTGACTTTGTGATGGCATCACTCAAGCTAAAATCCTTAGACTGACTTTAGGAGAGATCAAGCAATGATGAGACATCTTAAATCTTTTAAATCTCAAAATAGTCCTAAGTCCAGACCTGTTGCTAAAACTGGTCGGGGAAATGTTCAATTAAGCACTGGCTGGCTGCGGGGGATCGGGCAAGGTGGGGCGATCGCCCTCCTCCTGGCTGTGGCCGCCTGCCAGCCCACCCCCACCAGCAACAGCACGACTAGCCCAGCCGCCAGTTCACCGTCCGGCGGTTCTGGTGCGCTCAAGCTGGGCACACTACTCCCCGTTACGGGCGACCTGGCCCAGTATGGCCAGCCGATGCAAGACAGCGTTGGATTTCTGGTCGAAACAGTGAATGCCTGCGGGGGCGTACTCGGTCAGCCTGTGCAACTGGTCTCCGAAGACGACCAGACCGATCCGGCTGCCGGAGCCTCTGGCATGACCAAGCTGGCAGAAGTGGATCGAGTGGGCGCAGTGGTGGGTGCAGCCGCCAGCTCCGTGTCCAGCGCTGCCGTAGACATTGCCGTGCGCAACCAGGTGGTGCAAATTTCCCCTTCTAGCACCAGCCCCGTCTTTACAGAACGAGCGAAAAACGGTGACTTTAACGGTTTCTGGCTCCGCACTGCCCCCCCTGACACCTTCCAGGGCGATGCGCTGGCCCAACTGGCAAACCAGGAAGGCGTTCAGAGTGTGGCGATTTTGTCGATCAATAATGACTATGGCAATGGGCTGATTCAGGCGTTTGTGCCTGCCTTCAAGGCCCTGGGCGGCACCGTGACGAATGAATCGAACCCCACAAAATACGCTCCCAATGCCACCAGTTTTGATTCAGAGGTCGGGGCTGCGTTTGGCGGCAAGCCCGATGCAGTGCTGATCATTGCCTATCCCGAATCAGGCAGCATTATCCTCAAAGCGGCCCAAGAGCAGGGATTTTTGGACGGAACGACCAAGGTGCTGCTGACTGACGGCATGAAGACCGACAACCTGGCCGAACTAGTTGGCAAAACTGGGGACGGCAAATTTGTTGCGGCGGGCTTTTTGGGGACTGCTCCTAGCGCCGGCGGCCCAGGGCTGAATGACTTTAAAGACCGCTACACCGAAAAGTTCAACCGCGATCCGCAGGTCTATGACCCAAATAGTTGGGATGCAGCGGCGCTGCTGGTCTTGGCGGCAGAGGCCGCAAAAAGTGGTAGCGGCCCTGTCCTGAAAGACAGCATTCGCACCGTCTCGAATCCACCCGGAGAACAGACCACCGACATTTGCACGGCGCTTTCGCTGGTTCGACAGGGGCAAGATGTCGATTTCCAGGGCGCTAGCGGCAGCCTGGATTTCGACGAGCAGGGCGATGTGGTTGGCAGCTACGATGTTTGGACTGTTGACGACGCGGGGCAGATTCAAATTAAGTCCACGATTAATGTGGGTGGTTCTTAAGCGGTGCCCATTGGCTTTGCTCAGCCGCATTCACAGGACTCACGCAGCCGGATGATTTTTGGCAGCTTACGCCTTACGCCGCGAAAAATCATCCCGGCTCCACAACACAGAGTTGTAACGGCGTTAGTCCGAACTTGGCAATCCTAAATTTGGCAATCCGGATTAATCTCAGTCACTGAGCCACCCGCTAGCTGGCAAAGTCCTTTAGCAGGCGATGCTCATTAGCTAGTCATCCCAATTAGCGGGTCATGCTAGGGCGCGTCATCAATTCACCTCAGAACCCTTGAGGAATCAGCACTATCGTGCCCGCCCAAGCAAGTCAAGGTAGGGGCTGAAACCCCTAAGAAATTAGTGTTTTGCTGACAATTGATGACAGCCCCTAGTTGCCTGCGGAAACCAATTTGCGCTGTTTCTCAATTTGGAGCTGCTGGAGCAGGGCTTCGGCCTCGGCCCGCAAATGCAGTAACTCAAGCTGGTGGGCCTTGTCGTAAGGAAGCTTGCTCAGCTCTGGGGCGGGGGCGGCTAAAGTAAGACTGCGATCGCTCTCGACTGCGGGGTTATCTAGCATTGATCGGTCACCAACAACTGGGGAAACAGACACATTAGAAGAAGACGTTTGGCCAGTAGAAATCTGATCCAAAGACAGATTCAAAGTTGCGCTAGTCATTTCTACTCACTCACACCATTAAGTAATCTTAACTTAGTGCTAAAGACTGATCCTAGTCAAACAATTTAGACACCTGAGACAGAGATGTGGCAGTTTTGACACTGGCCAGGCTCCGCCGATCCAGCAATGGGCAGACCGCACTAGTTACGGAGCCAGCCCTCACCGGGTAGACTTGAGATTCAGCCCCCTTTGGCGAATGTTCTAAAGCTCATTCACAATCAAGCGAAACCTCCGCCACTATAGGCGAAAATGAGAGCTTTGAGTGAACTCTACGGCACTCTTTGGGTAAGACCTTAGATAAGACCTTGTAAGACCTTGAGATTGTGGAAGAGAGCTTGCACCTTCAGACCTAAGAGACGCTGACTAACCCCAATTGGTTGCCCATCGCCAAACCTGCTTTTCAAACTGCGCTAAGTGAAACTGCCGTGACCCTGACTTCTGACTCTCATCTGGTTCAATCTGCCGTTGGATCTGCTGGTTTCTCAACGAGCGCCTCTGGCTGGCGCGGGCTGATCGAGACCTATCGGCGCTATCTGCCCGTGACCGAACAAACGCCGGTTGTAACGCTGCTGGAGGGCAATACGCCGCTGATTCCTGCTCCGGCGATCGCCGCTGAAATCGGTCGGGGCGTGCAGGTGTTTGTCAAATATGACGGACTGAACCCGACAGGCAGTTTCAAAGACCGGGGCATGACCATGGCCATTTCCAAAGCCAAGGAAGCGGGTGCCCAGGCAGTGATCTGCGCCAGCACAGGCAACACCTCGGCCGCCGCCGCCGCCTACGCCAAGCGAGGCGGGATGCGCCCCTTTGTGCTGATTCCGGACGGCTATGTAGCAGTGGGTAAGCTGGCGCAAGCATTGCTCTATGGCGCAGAAGTGCTGGCGATTCAGGGCAACTTTGACCGGGCGCTGCAAATTGTGCGCGACATGGCGGATCACTACCCGATTACGCTGGTGAACTCGGTCAATCCCTACCGCCTGGAGGGGCAAAAGACGGCGGCTTTTGAAATTGTGGATGTGTTGGGAACGGCTCCCGACTGGCTCTGCATTCCGGTGGGCAATGCGGGCAATATCACGGCTTACTGGATGGGTTTTTGCCAATATCACCAGGAAGGCAAATGCGATCGCCTGCCGCGCATGATGGGCTTTCAGGCGGCGGGGGCGTCGCCCTTGGTGAGCGGTGCGCCCGTTTCCCATCCCGAAACCCTGGCCACAGCGATTCGCATCGGCAATCCCGCAAGCTGGGAAAAGGCGATCGCCGTTCGAGACGCCAGTCAGGGCGAATTTAACGCCGTCACCGATGCAGAAATTCTGGATGCCTATCGCCTGCTGGCGGCCCGCGAGGGCATTTTCTGTGAACCGGCCAGCGCGTCGTCAGTGGCGGGCTTGCTCAAGGTCAAAGACCGGGTGCCTGCTGGCGCAACGGTCGTTTGCGTGCTCACGGGCAATGGGCTAAAAGACCCCGACACCGCCATCAAGCACTGCGAAAATCAGTTCAAAGGCGGCATTGCGCCTGATTTGGACGCGGTAGCCCAGGCGATGGGCTTTTAGCGGTTGGGGGTCAGGGAGCGGGGGCAGG
>RFIF01000134.1 GCA_003695655.1 Cyanobacteria bacterium J069 | reverse complement strand
GGCATGAGCATGGGAAAAGAGCCTAACGCAGTAGTTTATGGGTTTAGGAGTGCGGGCAGTCGGTTAGGGTTTTCAGATTTTTTAGCAACGCTAAGGCTGTGGTGGGAGGGTGCGAAATGCCCGTGATTTGGGGGATGGGTTGATTCAGCGAAGGCTGCATCCCTGGCGGAGGGGGTCAGGATTGACTAAGTTCTAAAGCGATCGCCCTTGAACTTGCCCTGAACCCTTGCCTATAGTGGAAAGCGCTGGCTAGGAATCAGGAGTCAGGGGTCGGGAGTCAGGGATCAGGTTTCTAGCCGCATCTGCTGCCTGAGTTCCGCCCCCTGAGCATCTGACACCTAGCACCCGATTCTTAGCACCCGACTCTTAACTTCTCAATGAGCAAACGCCTTCCAGAAACCACCGCCTACGTTCGAATTACACATCAATCTTGGCAGCAGGGCAAAATCGAGGGCGAAGTGCGGGCCAATGCTTACGAGTGGCAGTTTCAGTGGTGCTTTCAGAAAGGGCAACTGATTGTGCAGCCATCGCTGGGACGAGCGCTGATCAAAGACCCGCTGGAGCGCTTCTTGGAACGCAGCGACTACCAGTTGGAACTCGGCGGCGATTACTCATTTACCATTCGCGCTGAAATTTAGGTCTGAAATTTAGGTCTGAAATTTAGTCCTGAAATTCTAAGCCTGAAATTCCAGCGTGATGAGACGGTTCACAGCCTTGAACTGCCCTTGGTTGGACTGCCCTTGGTTGGACTGCCCTGGGATATTTTCGGCATATCAATCTTGGACAGGGCTGACGCAGTTGAAACGAGTTTTATAGATTCTGGATGATTTTTCGCGGGCTGCGCTCGCGAAAAATCATCCAACTGCGTAAGTTCTATTGGATTTTAGAGTGGCGATTTTGGGATTACCAGTCTCAGAGTGCGTCAGGCGTTCAGCAATTTTATCCGTAGCGCTGTTGAAGAGAATTGATATCAGAGCGTCTGAGACAGGCGATCGAGATAGCGTTCGATCAGCAGGATTGCGACGATATCGTCGATGGGGCGGGGCGGGGTGCGCATTCCTGGTGGCAGTAGTCGCTGCAAGCCGTTAGGAGGATACATTTGCCAGTAGCGATCGCGCGCCTCCAAAGTTGAATAGCGCTCATCCACCAGGATCAGGCGGAGTGGGTCAGGCAGACCGGTTTCGAGGGTTTGTTTCCACTGGCGGGCGCTGGTCTGGTCGCCCATTACGAGCAGCGAAATCGGGTATTGCTGACGGAGCGCCTGAATTGTGGCGATCGCCCGTTCTGCCGCCACCACTTCATGGGCAAAGAGATTGCGATCGACCCCCATCACCGCGAGTCCGCACTTTTGCCGACCAGGATCGAAACCTAGAATCACAGGCTGCCCCAAGGATGCGGGTGCAGAAGCAGGATAGGGCATATGGCAGGGGTAAAGGTCAGGGGTCAGGGATCAGAGGCTAGACAGCGTTTGTGGCATCGAACTTTGCGGCTCGATGTTGTTCCTAAGCCTTCTATCTATCGTCATAGCGCCAGATTCAGGGATCAAGAACCAAGCTCTAGGGAAGTCATCCTGGCTGGTCGGCAACGGTCGGTTTAGGGACTGAGCGGAAAGCGCTGGGGCGATGGGGGGTCGTTATCAATCCTGTCGCTGGTGCTAAACAAAATCTGTCCATTTTGCACGGCGACCAAATCTAGCCGCACTGGCCCGGCAGTGAAGATGGTATCGGAGGCGATCGCCCGCAGTTCGACGGCGCGGCCATAGGCCCGAATATCCTGCAATAACTGAATCACGGCTTCGGTCTGGCCGTCGGCGATTTGCAACACATCGCCCAGCACCCCCGCCTGGCGCGACCGAAACTGGGTATTGGCAATCAGCAGATTGACCCGCTCGACAAGCTGTTCATCCCGCATCTGAATTGGGTCGAGGGCGATCGTCGCCACCACCTCACCAGGGCGAAACACCACCTGGTTGGGCGCGGCTGCAACATACACCTGGATGCAAGATTCACCCGCCAAGACACAGGGTTCGCCCACAACATAATTACCTGCGGACAAGATCCGCACCACATAGTCTTGACCATCCTGAATTTGGTTGACCAACTGCTCCACCTGGACATTGGTAATTTGAATGACCTGCTTATCTACATTGATCGTGCCGGGCTGAATTCGCTGGCTGGCAAAACGATTCGCTTCTACCAGCAGACGATTGACGGCGCTCGGTGCGGCCTCTGGCGTGACGACGCGCACCACGCCAGAGGCCATCGGCTGATTCCGCAGTACGGCTACGCTGCCCTGGCGCAGCCCTTGAAACTCACGCTCCAGGGTTTGCACTTCGGCAATCAGCCCGCGACGCTGCGCCTCTAAATCATTGAGCTGTATTTCTTTTTCGCGAATCTGGGCAGTGCGTTCAGCAATCTGGCGATCGCGCTCGGCCACATCTCGGTCGCGCTGGGCAAGCTGCCGCTGGCGATCGCTCTGGAGCTGCTGAATCTCGCTACGGAGCTGAGATGCCTGCTGAGACACATTGCTCAGTAAGGTTTGCGCTTGCTGATAGTTGGCAGCAACCGCGCTCAGTTGCGACTGGGTGCCCTGCAATTCTTTGCGGGTGCGGGTTTCCTGAGCGATCGCCGCCTGAAGAGACTCATTGG
>RFIF01000133.1 GCA_003695655.1 Cyanobacteria bacterium J069 | reverse complement strand
TTCGTTACGGATTTGATTATCTGCGTAGAATCCTACTCAACATTGAATCGCTCACAGATGAGTTTTGCTATTCCATCCATTTTTTGTCCTGTACTTAGACAAACCACAACCCCAGCGATCCGGGTGTCACGCTGATTGAACTGTTTGCCTGGCTGACCGACCAGATGCTGTTTCGGTTTAACCAGGTGCCCTATCGCAACTACATTGTGTTTTTGGAAATGCTGGGCATTCGGCTCAAGCCGCCCGTTCCCGCCCAGACTGCCCTCACCTTCTACCTTACCCAGGCTCAGCCCGACGTGGTCAAAATTCCCGACAGCACCGAAGTCGCCACGCTGCGCACCGAAACTGAGCCGGCCATTATCTTCAGCACCGACCAAGAGCTGACCATCGGCACGCCGCAAGTTACGCACCTGCTGACGGCAGATGTAGCAGAAGATCGACCGACGCAATGGCGCGATCGCACACCCCTGAACCAATCCTGGGACAGCTTTGCCGAAACGCCGCTGTTTGAAAATGCCACACCGGACAACTGCGTATATCTGGTGCTAAATGCGCCCGATCGCCTAGAGGACAAATCGCTGCGGGGCAACGTGCTGGCGCTGACCGTTAAAGGGGCAGCGGCGCGGACGACAGGCATCGACCCCGACGACCCGCCCCGCCGCTGGGAGGCGTGGAACGGCTACGCTTGGGAGCCAGTGTTGCGGGTGGAGTCCGACGACAAAACCCGAGGCTTTAGCTTTAGCGAGTTTGAGCAGGGGGGAGCCAATTCAGTGCAGACCGGGGCAGATGTAGTCTTGCACCTGCCGCAGACCTTTGCGCCTGCCAAATTTAGTGCAGACGCGGGCGCGATCGCGGGCTACTGGATTCGCTGTGTCTACATGCAGCCAGGAGATTTGCAGCCCAGCTACAGCAGCTCCCCCGCCATTGTGGGGCTGTCGGTGCGGGCGATCGGCGGCACGATCAGCGCCAGCCAGTGTGTCCGCATCCAGCGAGAGCTGCTGGGCATCAGCACAGGCAAACCGGGGCAAGCCTTCGCGCTCCAGAGCAAACCCGTGCTGGAGCGGCGGCGCGATCGCCGGGAATGGATCGAGGTGGTGCTGCCAACGGGCGACGTACAGTCCTGGGCAGAAGTGCTCGATTTTGCCAATTCGGGGCCAGAAGATCTGCATTACCCCGTCGATTCGCTCACAGGTGCGGTGCAGTTTGGCCCCTTGATCCGTGAACCAGCTCAGCTCTGCCAAAAGACGCAGCAGCGATTGATGCAGCAGTCGGGACGCGATTCCTTGCTTCGGCGATCGCCGCTCCAGAACAATCCGCTAGAAACACGGAGTCTGCGTCCCGCCCCGCCTGCATGTCTCAGCGAACTGCTGGAGCGGCAGTATGGCAAAGTGCCACCGCTGGGCGCGGAGATTTACATGGTGGCCTATCGCACGGGCGGCGGCAGCCAGGGCAACGTGCAGGCAGAACGGCTGTCCGTGCTGAAGTCGGCCATTCCCTACGTCAAGCGCGTCACCAATTACGCCGCCGCCACAGGCGGCATGGATGCCGAATCGCTGGATGAAGCCGTGCTGCGGGTGCCCCACCTGCTGCGTACCCGCGAGTCGGCCGTCATTCCCGCAGACTTCGAGAATGTGGCCCGGCGGGCCAGCCGCGCCGTTGCTCGCGCCCACTGCCTCAGCGCCGCCCAGACCACGGCGGGCATTGTGCGCCTGCTGATCGTGCCGCAATTGCCGATCGAGCAGGTCAACTGGCAAGCTGGACTGGCCCCCGAACAGTTTGCGCTGACGGAATCGCTGCAAGCCGAAATTTTGGACTATATGGGCGATCGCAAACCGCTGGGCGTCCAGGTCAAGCTCCAGGAGCCAGAGTATGCGGGCGTCAGCGTGCGGCTGAAGCTGCTGCTCGACCCCAGCTATCAAACCGCCGCCACTCAATCCGCCCTGGAATCGCAGATTCTGCAAGCTCTCTATCGCTTTCTCAATCCGCTGACAGGCGGCGCAGACGGCACAGGCTGGGCGCTAGGCCGTCCGGTCTATACCACCGACATTATTGGTCTGTGTCAGCGGCTCGCCCTGCCAGGGGTGCGCCATATCGGCCTGGTGGAGCTGTTTGAACTCCGCAAATATGGCGATGGCTGGTTTCGCTCGGACACTCCCGAATCCCTCGTCGATCCGGGCATCTTGGGGCTGCTGTGCTCCTGGCAAGACGACCAACTGCAATCCAGCCACCGCATCGAATTTGCCGATTAATCCCCTCAGCCTCCCAACTCAAGATCCAAAATCCAAAATCCAAAACCCAAAACCCAAAATCCAAAACCCAAAATCCTTCCTCCCCCCGCAACCCCATGACCCGCCATCCCTCGCCTGTTGCGCTAAAACTGACGCCCAGTCCAGTTCCCGAAACCGAGACTGCGGTGCAGATTACCCTGGCAAACCCCAGAGAGCCAGAGAGCAACGAGCTGCTGCTGCATCCGGGCAGGCAGGGCGAAATTGCGGCCACCAATGTGGGCGATCGCCCCCTCAGTTTTTTGCTGGAGGTCAAGGGCAATGTTCCGCCAGAGTGGTACGCTGGGCCGCTGGAACAGCCCATCTGGCTAGAAACTGGAGAAACCTGCGAACGGGCGATCGTGCTTGAGGCTCCGGCCGACTTTTTTGAGCGATCGCTGGAACCAGGTTTCGCGATAGAACCGGAGGGCGATCGCGCCCGCCTGCCGATCGACTACGTTGCTGAGGTGCTGATCTATACGCATCCCCAGGCGGCCGACAACGCCGCTCCACAGCCGCCCTCACAGCCGCCTTCACAGCCGCCTCCGCAGCCGCGCCAACTGGTCGGCTATCAGGTCTTTCAAATTCGGCTGCGACCGCCCAGCCCCTACCTCAGCTTTTTGCCCGCTCTCTATCGCGAGGTGGATTTCGTCGGTCGGTTTCTGGCTATCATCGAGCAAGCCTTTGACCCCGTTGTGCAAACAATGGACGAGGTATGGGCCTACCTCGACCCGCTGACCGCGCCAGAAGCCTTACTCCCGTTCTTAGCGCACTGGATCGGCTGGACGATCGACCCCCGCTGGGACACCCAGCAGCAGCGGCGGCTCATTCGCAACGCCGTCACGCTCTATCGCTGGCACGGCACCCGGCGCGGCCTCCGGTTCTATCTGCACCTCTACACCGGGCTACCGCTGGATGAGGAAGGGGTAGCCGAGTCCGAAAAGCACATCGCCATTGAGGAAGTATTTAGCTGCGGCTTTGCGCTGGGCAGCACCACCCTTGGACAAGACTCCATGCTGGGGGGTGGCCGTCCTTATCATTTCAACGTGACCTTAAGATGCGATCGCCCAGAACAGGCGGCACAACTGGATGAGTCCGCCATTCGCGCCATCATCGAGCAGCAAAAACCCGCCTTTGGTACCTACGACCTGTCGATTTCCTGAGCCGCCGCCCGCCATCGCCGTCGAAAAGAGCGCTAGGGCGTGCCTTAAAGACCCTTTGCTTCCCCATTCGCCCCCCTTAGAAAAAGGGGAACCGGAGCCGAACCGCTCCGGCAGTCCCCCTCGTTTTTAGCGAAACGGCACATAAGCGCGGGGATTTAGCGCGGGGATTTAGGGGGAAAAGTCTTGCGAGTCTTGATTGAGCTAGTTCTCAGCCCCAATCCCTGAATCCCTGACTCCTCACCCCTGCGAGCAGGGCTTGATTTTGTCTACGCATCCGCGCCATAACAAGAGGAGGCTTGCTTGGTGCGGCTGACAGGTGCGATATAGGTGCAACATAGGTGCGACGCGATGCCCACTCTCTACGCCAAAACGGAAATCAACACGCCGCGATCGCAGGTCTGGCAAGTCCTGATCGACAAACACCAGTGGTTTCGCTGGAATACCTTTCTCTACGATCTGTCGCCCGATCGCCCGTTTCGCCAGGGCAAAACCGTGCGCCTGTCCATTAAGCGCGTCATCGGCGAAGAAGAAACCCAGATCGAGCCGCTTGTGACGCTGGTGCAGCCGTCGATCTGCCTTGGGTTGCGCTACAGCGCGCCGGGGTTTCGCAGCGAGCACTGGTTTGAGCTACAGGACATGGGGGGCGATCGCACGCAGTACCTCCACCGCGAAACCCTCTCTGGCACGCTGACAACGCTGCTGCTGCCGTTTATTCGACGAGATGAGCAGCAAGGGCTGCGACGCATGGCTCAGGAGCTAAAGCACTACGCCGAGCAGGGCCGGCCGCCAGTAGAAAGGCCTTAAATGGACAGGTTCGCCGTCTAAATCCGCAGTCGGTATTTCACCGCCGATTGAGATGGCGTGGAAACCCGCACAAAATAGGTGCCCGGCAAAATACCGCTCAGGCTAAATCGGCGCACCCCCGTTAACACCGTCGTTGATAGTTTCTGTCCGCCAAAGGTCAGCACCTTGCCCCGGGCATTCAAAACCGCAAGCTGAACGCCTTGGGAGCCGCCCTTGCGAAACACAATGTCAGCCGTGGAGGGATTTCGCACCACCAGGCGATAGAGATCCAGATCGCTACGGCTGGTCGAATCTCGCCGATTAAACGTGCCAGGAAGCGGTCTGACCCGTAGCGCCGACTTCAGTGTTCCTCCGGGTTCCTTCTGGGAAGCGCGAGCGGCCGTCCGCGCCGTGAGCGCGGCCAAGGGTGCGGATTTTGTGGGTGCGATCAGGCTACGATTATTTGTGAGACTAGATTCTAGAGATTTCAAAGACTGAGACATGACGATTTCAAAGAATAGGAAGATATCTAGCTTATCCTTGGAAATACGGAAATGGCGATGTGCCTTTTATAAAGCTTAAATAACCTTCAACATCGCAAACAGTAGGGCAAATCATAGCCTCTCATGACCTCTCATGACCTCTCATCGTTTCGGGGCAGAGCTGGTGAAACTGCGTCAGACTTGAGCTTAAAGGATTGTAAAGATATCGTTATTCCGTAGACTAAGGGTTGCTCACGTCCTGTAATGCTTACCTGCAATACTTAAAAGATTGAGTAAGCGAAGATTGAGTAATCCGGCGCAGACTCTATGGATCAGACCCGTATTCACGTTGCAACCGAGCAACGCCAATTTCATCTAAAAGACCTAGACAGACCCTAAATAGACCCTAAACAGGCCCTAAACAAACAAGGTATGAACCGATCAAAATGGCTGAGTGTCTTTGTTTTGATGGTGGTGCTGGTAGGTGGTTTGATACTGCCTGCGGCAACGGCGGCTGAACCTATCTCGCCTGCGCCTTCAACCCCGCTTTCCAACCCACTATTGTTTGCTGAATCTTCTGGAGGTGCTTCGTTGCTTTCTTTTCCTGGAACACGCCCGACAAATCTGGGTGTCAAAGACGGTAAGCTGGCGGCCTGCCCGGGGTCGCCCAATTGCGTCAGCAGCCAAACTCCGGCCGCCGATGCAGAGCATAGCATTGCGCCTCTAAGCTATAGCGGCACCCCTGCTGAGGCGATCGCCCAACTGAAATCCATTATCGGTACGATACCCCGCACCAAAATCATTACCGAATCGGCTGACTATCTCTATGCCGAGTTTGCCAGTGCGCTGTTGGGCTTTGTCGATGATGTGGAGTTTTATGTGGATGAGGCGGCGGGCGTCATTCAGGTGCGTTCGGCGTCGCGGCTGGGCAAGTCTGACCTGGGCGTGAATCGCAAGCGCATAGAAGACATTCGCGCCAAACTGCTAAGCTAGCCGATCGGGCGCGCCTTGACTACAAATCAACCCTAAAGCACAGCCCAAAACCCTAAAGCACAACCCAAAACCCTACAATCACAACCCAAAAAAAGAGGCGAGAATGCAGCACATTCTCGCCTCCATTTTGCTGTGCAAACTAAATCGGGTTATCTCTGGATATCCTTCCGCCAAAGCGGTGAGAATTAGCACAATGGGGAGCCAATTAGAGCGATCGCCCAAAATTCTGCGTCCAGTAGTGGTAGTAGTTCACCTGGCCCGTATCATTGGCGAGATGATAGTAGCCGATGCCGATTTCCTGATAGTTGGGATTGAGCAGGTTTGCCCGATGTCCAGGGCTGTTAATCCAGCCTTCGACGACGGCGGCTGGTGTGGTGTAGCCAGCCGCGATGTTTTCGCCTGTGGTAGACCACTGATAGCCTGCTGCCGTCACTCGTTGACCAATCGTGGAGCCATCTTTGCCTGTGTGGCTAAAAAAGTCCTGATTGGCCATGTTGAGCGAATGCCCCTGGGCGGCATTGCCCAGCTTGTTGTTATAGCTCAACGCCTGGACGCCGTTTTGTTGACGAAACTGGTTGGTCAGCCGCAGCACTTCGGCAATAAAGCCAGACGGCTCGGCTTCGCGGGTGCCGCCAGATGCAGCGCCCGATGGGGTCGTTTCCATCGCCAGCTTATAGCTGAGGTTGCCGCCCTGGCTGCGCACTCGCAAAAAGAAGGTGCCCGTCAGGTTTTTGGCTGCCAGTTTGCCGGCCTGTCCGGGGCGAATGCGAGCGCTAGTTTTGGCTTCGTTGGCGTCGAGCTTGCCGTTGCCGTTGA
>RFIF01000132.1 GCA_003695655.1 Cyanobacteria bacterium J069 | reverse complement strand
CTCCAGCGCCAGCGATGCTAGCGTGAACACTGTCGTATTGCCCAGGCTTTGCCAGAAGCGCCCGTCGGTTGTCATCCGCCCCAGGTTCTCGAATCCCGAAAACACCGGCTGTAGCTCCGTCCCCAAATTCTGAGTAAACAGCCCCAGCCAAAACGCCCGCAAAATCGGATAGGCATACACCACCGCCAGCAGCAGCAGCGCCGGAGCTACTAGCAGCCAGCCCGTGCGGCGATTCCCGTAGGGATCGCTTTGTGAATCGCGTTGTTGGAGTGTGGGTTGGGTCATTGGAAGGTGTTGGGGTGACGGGGTGTTGGGGTGACGGGGTGTTGGAGTAGAGATCGCTCCATCACTCCATTACTCCATCACGTTCCTAAAAGCCGCCTCGTCTCCACCGCCGCCGCCCTCATCGCCTCTTCTGGCGAGCTACGGCCGGTGATGGCGGCGCTGAGGTAGCGCTGGAGGATGTCGGAGGCTTGGGCGTATTGACCAATGGGGGGACGCAGGACGGTGGCGTCGAGGACGGGCAGCAGGGCGGGATAGTGGCTGAATTTTTCGACGATGGCGGGGTCGGTGAAGAGCGATCGCCTGGTGGGGACGTAGCTGCTTTCGAGGATGAACTGGCGCTGGGCATCGGTGCTGGTGAAGAACTCGATGACGCGCCACGCTTCATCGGGGTGGCGGCTGGTCTGGGAAATGCCAAAGCCCCAGCCGCCCTGGCACGCGCCGCTGCCATAGCCGGGGGCGTGAACCATCGGCTTGATGCCAAACTTGCCGCGAATGATGGAATCTTCTGTGTTGCTAAGGGCCCAGGCGTAGGGCCAGCTTCGCATAAAGACGGTGTTGCCGCTCTGGAACAGGCGCAGGGCTTCATTTTCTTGGTAGGTGGTGACGCCGGGTGGCGAGATGCCCTCGTCGATAGTGCGCTTCAGGAAATCGACAGCGGCGATCGCCCCTGGTGCATCCAGCCCCACTTCCCGCGTCTCCGGATTCACCCAAAACGCGCCGAAGCCTTCCAGAATTTCCACAAACATTGCAGCCAGCCCTTCGTACTGCCGCCCCTGCCAGACATAGCCCCAGTCCGCCAGTCCTGCCTGCTTTGCCGCCTGGGAAATGCTGATGAGTTCGTCGAAGGTATCCGGTGGCTGTGCGCCAAGCTGTTCCAGGATGTCCGTGCGGTAGTAGAGCATTCCGGCATCGGAGCGCAGGGGAATGCGATATAGCCCGTCGCGATAGCGGCCGCCGTCTACGTCGGTTTCTAGAAAATCGCTCAGGTCGCTCTGGGCAGCGCGATCGCTCAAGTCCATTAGCCAGCCCGCTGCTGCAAACTTCGGTACCCAGACGATATCCATGTACACCAGGTCGTAGGGCGAGTCGCCCAGCAAAAATGACGAAGTGTAGAGGTCTTCGACTAAATTTGTGGCGTTGGGCCCCTCAATGATGTCTAGCTTGATGTCGGGATTTTGCGCCTCAAACTCGCGGACCAGCGTCGCCCACTGCGTCCCCTCCAGCGCTTGGATCAGCACCGCCACATGGGTCGGTTGCTGCGCCAGCCCGACGCGACCCATTGCCAACAGGCAGACACAGAGCGCCACCGCCAGTCCGACCCAGCGCCATTTCAGCCGCCTGCCGCCAGACCCCAGGGGCGATCGCCAAAACCCATTCATTCCATCGCGCACCGCTCAAAATCCCCAATCACAACAGCGCCGCCCGGTGAAGAGAAACCCAGACCGCATTCGTTCCCTTTCAAGAAACCACAGGATTGCGGCGATCGCCTGTCAAAAGCTCAGATTTGCAACGAAACTTAAAGCGACCGCCAGCAGGCAACTGGGCGATCGAATGGGCAGGTGCAGCGTTTGTCGCGGGGTGGTGGAAAGATCGGGATTCGCCATTCTGAAGATTGGCGATCGCGGCAGGGCTGAGCAATAGCAGATAGCTGCTGAACGCACCGCGTAAACTCCACCTCGTTGCACAAACAAGAGATAGAGAGACAAGGTTGCTTGGCGTTGCTGAATCGGTCTATGAAATAGTTTCTGAAAGCCTTGAGACTCTGTCCTCAATCCGACGAAATCATAGCGTCATTCAGCAACGCCGGTTGCTTTTCCTAAATTACATGCCTACCTAAATTACATGCCTAACGTTCCCAATCACCGGAAGCCAACAATCTCCGCTAACAACAGCATACTTTAAAGTTCCGGTGCATTGCGGTTGTTAGGCTTGCTTCGCAAAGATTTCAAAATCGTTCATCCCGTATTGCAGGAAGCACAAGCTCACGGACATAGGATGCACCAGAGAGGTTTAGAAGCGTCCTGACTATCTTAACTACGTCATGTACAGGTACAAGTTCCCCTCCTCCCCGACGAGCGGCCTCTGTCAAGGGGACAGAGAGTGAATCCTCCGTATTAAGGTAGCCAAGTTGCAAACAGGTAACTCCCAATCCGTCTTTTCTGAAGCTTTCTCGTAATGCATCACCGATGCCCGTAAGCGCAAACTTTGACGCACCAAAAGTGACTTCCGGACGACCGCTCTGTCGCAAGCCGGATGTTGATCCGGTCAGAACCAATCTGGGTTGAGAACTGTTGAGAAGCCTTGGAATGAGCCGTTTTAGCAGGAGGATTGCACCGGCAATGTTGATGTTTACCATCTCGACAATACTTTCATCGATATCATCCAGAAAGTTATATTTGTCCGAGAAGGCAGATTCTTCCCATACCCCTAAGTTGTAAATAAGCACGTCGAACTCTAGCGGAGCCTTCTCTTCAACTCGCAGAGCAGCTTTCAGCGGGTCTCCAAAATCAGCCTCAATCCAGTCGAGGGAAACGGTGTCAGGCAACATCAGGTCATTCGGTCGTCTGCGAGATACTCCAATCACTGCGTCACCAGCGGAGCACAACCCTTCAACAAAAGCACGACCCAACCCTCTGCTCGCTCCAACAATCATCAACTTCACTGAACTATACTCCGATATCATTGACGGCATCTCTGTAGCAGCCTAACAGCAAAAAGCAGCGGCGGCAGACAACCTCGAACTCAGCACCAGTGGCTTTCGTACGTCCGCTGCCTTGAGGTGTTAGCCCTCAGCAAGCACCTCATCGCTCAATACGTTCAAGTTCTTCACGAACAACTCTGCGTAACGTCTCCTCTAAGGGTTCGTGGCTCTGCTGAATATGCTGACGCAAAGCTTCGTTAATCATCGTTTGATAATTTCCTCCACCTGCACGATGAGCTTGGTCACGAAACCATTCCAAGATCTCGTCATCTAACCGAATGGTGATCCGAGTTTTGCCTGCTGGTGTGGGGTCAATCGCCCCTCGTTTACCCTGACTAAAATCGTATTCAGCTTCCATACTCATCCCTCCTCATACTGCTGCCGTTCTTGCCGAGTTGCTTTGCGGGCAGAGATGATCCGGATTTCATCGTCCCGCATCGTGTACACAACCACCAAAACTCGTGCAAATGCATCACCACCGATCGTGACAAACCGTTCCTCATCAAACCGCTCGTCTGGAATCGTAATTGCCAGGTCATCGGAGAAAACGGATACTGCATCAGCGAAGTCAATACCATGCTTGCGAAGATTGGCTATTGCTTTGTCTCGATTCCATTGGTAAGCCATCTCAATTATAGTATGCACACCTGTACATACTCTACCAGGAGCAAGCTCTGTTGCCTCTATTTACTCTGAAATTACCCAGAACATCTATCCCTGAAGCTTTGAGCGCAATTTGCTTTGCCGCTAACAGAGGAGCTTCATGCACAATCCCAACCGAGGACTAGAGGGCTAACGTTCCGGTTGAGCGGCTGTTAGTAGCCTTTGTGACAACGCCAAGATTTCCCGGCAGTCCGCTCCAACCGGGTTTATGGGGAGACGGAACAGCAAAGGAGAGGAGACGACCATGCAGTGAGCGACAGTCAGATGTCTACTAACATATCGCTTCGCTCCTCTCATAGAGATCGCCGAGAGCCAGAGAAATGGT
>RFIF01000131.1 GCA_003695655.1 Cyanobacteria bacterium J069 | reverse complement strand
TTCGTTACGGATTTGATTATCTGCGTAGAATCCTACTCAACATTGAATCGCTCACAGATGAGTTTTGCTATTCCATCCATTTTTTGTCCTGTACTTAGGCTCAAGAGTTACTCAAGGGCCACTCAAATGATCATTTCGCAGAGGCGCTGATCGATTTTGTCAAACCTTTCACCCGCTCCCCTCCGTTTGGTAGAATCAAATGCTTGACATTTGCAAGATTTAGCTAGTTGCAAGACACCTAACCCTCGCTTCACGGAGATTCTTTCCCTATGGCTCGCATGTATTACGATGCAGACGCAAATTTAGACGTTTTGGCGGGCAAGACGATCGCCATTATTGGTTATGGCTCTCAGGGCCACGCTCACGCCCTCAACTTGCGGGATAGCGGGCTGAATGTGGTCGTGGGGCTATATCCGGGCAGCAAGTCAGCGGCGAAAGCGGAGGCCGAAGGACTGATGGTAAAGACGGTCAGCGATGCTGCCGCCGCCGCCGATTTCATCATGATCCTGTTGCCGGATGAGGCGATGAAAACGGTTTACCACAATGAGATTGCAGGTCAGCTTACCGCCGGCAAGGTGCTGGCATTTGCCCACGGCTTCAACATCCACTTCGCGCAAATTGTGCCGCCCGCAGATGTAGACGTGGTGATGGTGGCTCCCAAGGGCCCAGGACATTTAGTGCGGCGCACCTATGAGCAGGGCGAGGGCGTTCCGGCGCTGTTTGCCGTGTATCAAGATGCGACTGGACGAGCACGCGATCGCGCCATGGCCTACGCAAAGGGCATCGGCGGCACCCGCGCTGGTGTTCTGGAAACCACTTTCCGCGAAGAAACTGAAACCGACCTGTTTGGTGAACAGGTGGTGCTGTGTGGCGGACTCAGCGCCCTGATTAAGGCAGGCTTTGAAACTCTGGTGGATGCGGGCTATCAGCCGGAGTTGGCCTACTTCGAGTGTTTGCACGAAGTGAAGCTGATCGTAGACCTGATTGTAGAAGGCGGCCTGGCGAAAATGCGCGACAGTATCTCAAATACAGCGGAATATGGCGACCTGACCCGCGGCCCGCGCATCGTCACCGATGAAACCCGTGCAGAAATGAAGAAAATCCTGTCTGAGATCCAGAACGGCCAGTTTGCCCGCGAGTTTGTGCTGGAAAATCAGGCAGGTAAGCCTGGCTTTACCGCCATGCGCCGTCGCGAAGCTGAGCACCCTATCGAGGAAGTGGGTAAGGATCTGCGGGCCATGTTTAGCTGGCTGAAGAAGGTTTAGCCAGGGATTTTGCTCAAACCTGAAAAGATAGACAGAATCAGATTGCTCTTTATGATCCTCTAGTCTGATCAAGGGATATTTTTAGAGCTTTGTATGCCTGTTTGGCGTCATCCGTCAAACAGGCATTTTTCTGTCTCTGCCCTCGGCAGGGCTGAGGTTTATACTGTCTAAAGTGCTTATGTGCAAGCTCCGCATAGTTAGATAAATTGATACAAACAGGTTTAGTATCTCTTAAGAAACATAAAGACAAGTTTTAATGTCTGCTCTTAAGTCTGTTTTCAAGTCGCTCTTAGAAAGTATTAGTTGTGAAAAACTTGACCTTATCTGTCTCTAAAAAATCATGGATATTCAGGGAGTTGAAGATCCTCCTATGCTTCATTCTCTTAAGCCTGTTTTTACGAATTCCGTTTTTCTTTAAGGATGTTATCGACTGGGATGAGAGTACTTTTATCCTCATTGGTCAATCTGTATTAGATGGACATTTGCCCTATACAGATGTATGGGACTTCAAGCCACCTCTGGTTGCCATTTTATTTGCTGGCTTCATCGCCATTGCTGGAAAATCAATTGCCTTAATCCGTTTACTAGGTGCCATTTGTGTTGCCTTGGTTGCATGGTTTACCTACCTTGCTGGCAAGTCGATTTGGGAGACAAAGGTAGGGGTCATAGCAGGCATCTTATGGATTATCTCAGTCTCCATTTTCCCATCTGGACAGGCAGTGATGACAGAGCATCTGGCACTCATTCCAATGATGGGGGCGATCGCCATACTCAGTCAGCCAAAACTTAAGGCAGAAAATATCTTTGGAGTCAGCATATTAATGACGCTGGCGGTCTTAATTCGCCTTAACTTAGCCTATGTTTCGGCAGCAGCAGGCATTTTCGTTGTTTTCGCAATAGGTATTAGAGAACATCGAAAATATTTAGATGTTCGCCTGGCTTTATCAGGCGGATTCGCCTATTTCATTGGCTCTGCTCTTGTTCTCTTTGTGGTGACATTGCCATATTTGATCACAGATCATTTTTCAAGTTTATGGGAATCTGCCATTGTGGTTCCATTGACCTATGCTAATTCTCAATATTCTTGGATCGATGCTTTTGAGAAACAGCTTGCGAATTTATGGTTTATGATTTATGACGGCGAAGCTCCGTACGGCTTGCCCCAGCCCATTACTCGACTTCCCATCAGCCTGTTGATGTGGGGCGGATGTATCTTGGGAACCCTATTTATTGCTAAAAAATGGACAACCCTGTCCTATAAGAAACAAGAAAAAATTATTCTGCTGGGAATCATTTTAGCCAGCACGATCTTCTCAATTGTCAGAGGTGGTGCTGCCTACAAGCATTATCTGATTCAACTCATACCAATCGCTGCATTGGTTTCTGCTTTTGGAATAAATCAGCTTGCCAAATACCTGAGTCGTCCACAACTCACGCTTCCTCTACTATTACTCTCGGGTTTAACAATCTATCCTGCATTAGAAAACTATCGTTCACTTTGGATTCAGCAGCGTAGTAATAATTCTTTTGAAAGTGGTGCTTCTTATCAGATTGCAGATTATCTCATGCAGTCTAATGCTGATAAAAGACCCGTATATATAATGACAAATCACATTATCTACTGGTTGATAGGCGAAAAACCAATCACTAGAGCAACGACTCATCCATCTAATCTCGGAAAAGAATATTTACTAGAGGTACTTGCTGGAACTGGAACGACTGTAGAGCAGGAATTATCCAAAGTGTTGGCACAAAATCCAGAGTTTATCGTAACTCAGCATGAGATTGAATATTTAAACAAGCATGAAAAAGCAAGGCTGCTTTTAAGAAAAACGCTTAAAACTCGATATAGAAAAGTAGAAGAAATTGATGGACATCTTATCTATAGAATACGAAGACGTTTTAGAAATTCTCCAGAAATCCATCAATCGGAATCAAGACTTACTTCATCGATGAATGTGCACAAATAGATTGCTGCAAAGATCGCCATATGAGGTGGTTAAGCGCAGATTGTCTCGGGGAAATACCTATTAAGCCATGATTCTTCCGAAAAACTCCTTATCTTAAACATCCCTTATCTGAAAGTATTTTTAAAGACAGTCGGAATAGATGCATCGAGGAAATTTTAATTGGCTATGATTCAGAAATTGAACGAATTTGAGGCACTCCCCCAAATTTCTATTGTCATCCCAATGTATGATGAAGAGCCGAATATTGATCATTTATTTGAACGGCTTTTTGCCGTCATGTCTAATATCAAAGCCGATTTTGAGATCATCTGTGTCAATGATGGATCGAGCGATCGCACGTTGGCTCTTTTGCTTAAGTACCATAATTTACATCCAGAAATTAAAGTTATTGATCTATCTCGCAACTTTGGCAAGGAAATTGCCCTGACTGCGGGAATTGATTATGCAGTTGGTCAGGCAGTCATTCCACTAGATGCTGATTTACAAGATCCGCCAGAACTCATTGCCGAACTTATTTCCAGGTGGCAAGAAGGTTACGATGTAGTCTATGCAGTCCGGCGATCGCGGCAGGGGGAAAGCTGGTTAAAACGGTTCACCTCAAAAGTATTTTATAAGTGTATTAGGCAGGTCAGCTCTACTTCCATTCCAGCAGATACAGGAGACTTTCGATTATTAGATCGCTGCGTTGTTGAAGCGTTAAAACAACTTCCAGAGCGAACCAGGTTTATGAAAGGGCTATTTGCCTGGGTTGGCTATCGGCAGACTCATATTTACTTCGATCGCCCTGAACGCCATGAAGGGCAGACAAGCTGGAATTATTGGCAGCTCTGGAACCTGGCAATAGAAGGCATTGCCTCTTTCAGCACTGCCCCTCTTAAGATTTGGCTCTATGTCGGATCGGTAATCGCAGCCCTGGCATTTCTATACGCCACATTTTTAATTTTAAGAACGCTCATCTTTGGAATTGATATTGCTGGCTATGCGTCTTTAATGGTCGTGATTCTATTTTTAGGGGGTATCCAACTGCTTACCTTGGGCGTGCTTGGAGAATACCTGGGTCGAGTCTATGAAGAAGTCAAGGGTAGACCGCTTTACTTTGTTCGTGAGCAGTATGGTTTCCCGACTTCCAGCGCTGGGCGGGAGCAAAAATCAGCGATTGATCCTCCTGTTCAGAGTGAGAGATTTTAAGCGCTTCTCAATCTCATGCCCTGACCAAATGTAATGCAGATCGGCTCGAGTCCACATGGCGGGTTTACGAGCGATCGCTATCCAGATACCGCTGGGTTTGTCTTTATCGCCGGGGGGATTGGCATCACGCCGTTTATGAGCATGTTGACCACCCACGCCGAGCGCGGCGACGATTGAAAACCAGACAGCGGCTTTGGAGAAAATCGCCGCCTGAATCCTGATTCTCAAAAACCAGTTCTCACAATTGTTTCTCAGCAATTGTTCTCAGGCGAGATCACGAACTTTCGCTGCTGGCAGTAACGAGCACTTCGCCCTTGAGCATCCGCTGTGCCGCATCCAGCAACATTTCCTCCAGATAGGGCTTGGTGAAGTAGCCTTTGGCTCCAAGCTGAATCGCCATTTGACGATGGCGATCGGCTCCGCGAGAGGTCAGCATGGCGATTGGGATGTGGGTAAGATGGGGGTCTTTCTGCATTCGGGAAAGCAACTCCAAGCCGTCCATTCGGGGCATCTCGATGTCGCAGAAGACTAGGTCACAGGGCAACCCAGAGCGTAGCTTTTCCCAGGCTTCTTGTCCATCGCGGGCTTGCTCCACGCGATAGCCAATCTTGGCAAAGGTCATGGAGAGCAGCTCGCGGACAGTTATGGAGTCGTCCACAATGAGTACGGTTGGCTCCTGCTTTTGGTCGGCGGCCTCGACGGGAGGCTCGTCGCTGACTTCCCACAGAGAACTGCCCGCTTCACGGCGGATGCGTCCCATCGACAGGTCAATCAGCTCTAGAACATCAGCAATCGGCATAATGCGCCCGTCGCCCAGCACGGTTGCCCCGGCAATGCCCAGCGGCTTGGGCACCGGTCCTTCGAGCTGCTTGATTACAATTTCTTGTTCACCCAAGACCTGATCGACTTGCAGTGCCAGGTAGCTGCCTGCGTTGCTGCGGAGCACCACGACCGACACAATGTCATCTTCCTGGTTGCCACCGTAGACGCTGCCACGACCCAGGCTGCGGTTATGTTTCAGCAGATTAGACAAGGGCTGGAAAGGCAGCAGTTGCTCGCGCCACTGGATACAGGGTTGTCCTTCGCTGTTGGTTTGGATGCGATCGCGTGGCACGTCCAACATGTCCTGCACCCCATCCATCGGGAAGGCAATGCGGGCGCGGTTGCTGATGCAGCACAGCGCTTTGGAAATGCTCAGCGTCAGCGGCAAGCGAATGGTGAAGGTCGTGCCGCGGCCGATCGAAGAGTCGATGTTGATGACGCCGCGAATATCGTTGAGACTGGTGCGCACGACATCCATGCCAACGCCGCGGCCGGCCAGATCGTCGGCTTTGTCGCGGGTGCTAAAGCCATGATGGAACAGTAGGTCATAGACATCCAACCGAGACATATTCTTGGCTTCAGCAGGCGTAATTAGTCCACGGGCGATCGCCTTCTGCTTAACCAAATCTGGATCAATGCCCGCGCCATCGTCGCTGACTGAAATCACGGTCTGGTTGCCCTGGTGGAAGGTGCGCACGGTGATGCGCCCGGTCGGAGCCTTGCCCATTGCGGCCCGCTCCTGAGGCGACTCGATGCCGTGAGTGATGGCATTGTTGACCAGGTGAGTCATGGGGTCATAGAGCTGTTCCAAGATCATTTTATCGATCAAGGTTTCGCGTCCTTCTAGCACCAGCTCTGCCTGCTTGCCACAGCGCACCGAGATATCGCGCACCGCTCGCGGCAGGCGGTCGGCGGTCTGGGCAAAGGGCACCATGCGCGTGCGGGTCAGCCCTTCCTGGAGTTGGGTGGTAATCTGGCGGAAGTTGCGCGTGATCTGGTCGGTTTCTTCCACCACAAAATCGATGTCAGAGGCAGACTCTCGCACTCGCACGATCAGTTCGATCATTTCCTGTGAGAGCGTATGGAAGCCCGTGAACCGATCCATCTCCAGCGCGTCGAAGCTGGCACCCGTCGCGTGATTGCTCTGGTTGCTGGGGTGGTTGGCGCTGCTGGGAGCGGCAAACGCAGAGGTCTTGCGACCGGATAGCAGCGAGCTTTCCAGGAGCGATCGCTCGTAGAGGTCGCGCATCCGCTGCCCCACATCGCTCAACTGCTGCACCTGATAAAGCAAATTATCGAGAAACTGCCGCAGCCGCTCCTCTGCCTGTTCCAGGCTGTTGCGGTTGACGACCAGTTCCCCCACCAGGTTGTTCAGTCCGTCCAGGTTTTTGACCGACACGCGCATCGTCTGGTCGGTCAGGGTGGGGGCGCTGCGCCGCACGGCAGGGCGACGGGCGGCGGCGGCATTGCGAGCCGCCCGCATCGTGGGCATGTCCGACAGGGTTTGGTCAGCATTTTCGAGCAGCCGCTCTAAATCCTCAAACTCATCGGCTTCTGGGGAGCCAGTCACAGGAGGCGAGGTTGGGGGAACCCCGGTCAGATCGCTATCCAGTAGCGCCTCCAAATCCGAAAAATCGTCTCCGCTATCCGCATTACCCAATCCAAAGCCTGAAATGGAGGCTGCCGGAGCAACTTCCTCCTCCAGCAGCGCATCCAAGTCGGCAAAAGCATCCAGTTCCTCAACTGAGTCAGATGGGGTTGACGGGCCAGGAGCAGCCAGCAAATCATCCAAATCGTCAAAGTCGCTGGCGGGTGCCGAGGGCGTGCCAAACAAGTCCTCGGAGTCAAAATCTAGCCCAAAGTCTGGCGAAACGGTTTCATCTGAGTTGCCCAACAGGAGATCTAAATCGCCAAAATCAGCCAGAGCCGCTGCTGTTTCGCGGTCAGGGGCGATCGCCTCGAATGGCATCCTGGAAAAGCTGGGTTCATTAGTGAACGATTCCTCTTCCAGCGGTTCTGTAATCGGCTCTGATGGGTCTTGCGACAGGCTGTCTAGCCCCTCAAATGCGTTAGCTTCAGCCGCAACTGGCCCAGACTCGATGGGTGCCGTGATGGCAGCATCCGGCTCAGCGCCCAAGAAATCCAGGTCGGTGGAATCCAGGCCAGCGAAATCCATGTCTAAGGCATCTATCCCTAAAGCATCTATCCCTGAAGCATCTACCCCTGAAGTATCTACCCCTGAGGCATCCAATCCTGAAGCGTCCACCCCTGAAACATCCGCATCTATGGCTTCTGGGTCCAGGCTGACCGCAACATCACTGAATCCCTCAGATCCCAGGTCATTTAGACCAAGCAGCGCTTCATCTCCAGCCCGATCCGGATTGGCGGCCAGGCTTTCCTCTGAAGCTGGGAGATCTCTAGCCAAATCTAGATTGGCGGTTAGGCTTTCATCGGAGGCAACCGCCGCTTCATCCTCGGGTAAAGCATCCAGACTGTCCCACACAGACTGGGCCGTGTCTGGCAAAGCTTCCAGACTGTCCCAGGCCGATCCGGTTGGGGGTTCCGCTGCATCCCACAAATCAGCCGTGATATCCGAGTCATCCGTGTCCCACATGGCGGGAGCAGGAGTTAGGGCTGCCAATCCATCGTCGGAATCCAGTGCGTCTAGCCAGGATGTTGGTTGAGTTTCCGGTTCAGGTTCAGGCTCAAATCCAGCCTCAAAGTCTGGATCGGGTGTGGCAGCAAAAGGAGATTCCTGATCCTGTGGCTCCTGAGCTGGCAAGAAATCTTCGCTTGATTCGGCAGCGGGCAGATCAAACGCGATGGATGAGCCTAAATTTTCCTCATCGGTCGCAGATTCAACTGTGAGGGACTCTGGCTCCAGGTCATTGCCCAAGTCTGCAAAAAAGTCGTCTAGGGCGTCAAGCTGCTGATCAGGCTCCGCTGCTGAGGCGGAAGCTGGCAAATCTAAGAAGTTGTCATCCAGCTCGTCCTCTAATCCGTCAAGCGCCGATAAGTCGGATGCGGGAGAGTCTTCGCCAAACAAGTCATTATCTAGCAGATCATCGAGCGACTCAGCGTCCGCAGCCGCAGTCGATGGGTCAAAATCATTGAATATCGTTCCGGGTTGGTCGCCAAACAGAGCATCCGCAGGTTCCTCAAGCTGTGCTGCGCTACTGGCGGCTGCGTTCAAAATCGCGGACAGGTCGTCGTCAGACTCGCCCTCATCCGCTGCACTTTCAAAGCTGCCCAAATCGCCGCTTGCACCATAGGATTCCAGCCCGCCGTCTAGCTCTAGCTCCAAGTCGCTGAGTTCGCCGGAGGTGTCCTGCCCAAACAGCAGGTCTGAAAAATCGCTGGTGGGGTCTGGCTCTAGGGGTTCTGGCAGCTCGACCTCAATTTCCGACAAAATTTCTTCTTGCCAAACAATTCCCAAATCTGGCGCTTCATTCTCAAATAGGTCGGCAAGGCTATTGAGTTCTGCCATGCCGACTTCTGGGCCGTTACGCTCTGCGTTTAGGGAGGTGTCGGCTGCTTCTAGATCTAGTTCTGCCAAGCCATCGGAAAAGTCTAGCTCATCTAATCCCAGCGAGTTTTCTGTCGGCAGGGGAGACAAGTCGGCTGCGTTGGATAGGTCAAATTCCGAAGACTCTAAAGCAGACAGGTCAAATTCTGAGGAGTCTAAAGACAAATCCAGATCATTGTCACTGTTACTCAATGAATCAAACTCATCGGCTGAGGCACCAAAGGCCGACTCAAAGTCTAATGTCACATTGGGAGTATCGAGTACCTCTTCATCAGGCAAACCAAACTCAGCCGCGTCTACCCCGCCATCCGTTGTTGGGGGCACCGATAGCCAGTCTGTTGTGGGTTCGAGCGGCAGTTCATCGTGGCTGGGCTGAAGCTGGAGCAAGGCTTCGCTGGGAGTAATATCACTCGGTCGCTTGGACAACACTCGCTCTTGCGCCTGCTTGATGTCTTTGATGATGACCAGAGCCAGCGTGCGGAAGTCATTGTTGGGATGGGCGATCGCCCGTTCTGCCAGCGTCAGCAGTTCTGCCCAAGCTGGTAGGTCAAACTGATCGCCAAAACCGCTGAGCGTGCGGCAGAGGGTCTGAAGCTGCTGGCGAGTGGTGGCGTTGTCTGCCTGTTTAAACAGTTGCAGCATCTCGCGGAGTCGCGTCGGCACATCGCTCTGGAACATGAGCAGGAGCGCGCTTTCTTCGGCGATCGCAGGTTGAGATCTGGACGCAGGTGCGGCCGTCGCCGTGGGGACAGCAAGCTCCACATCTTCTGGCGGCGTGCCGCCAGACTGAGCCAGCAGTCGGGACAAATGCTCGTTAATCTGCCCAAAAACTGGCTCAACACCTGCCATCACCTCGGCAGATTTATCTTCCGTCAGCCCAAACGGGCCTTGGAGGTGGTCTAATAGCTCGCGCAGCGCATCAAATACCCCTAGCAATAGCGTTTCCAGGGTCTGATCCACCTGCACTGGGCATTCTTTGAGGACTTTAAAGTAGTCTTCTAGGCGGTGCGACGTTTGCTGAATGCTGTCCAACCCCAGCATGGCTGCGCCGCCCTTGACCGAGTGCGCCGCTCGAAACACCTCGCTGACCATCTCCGAGTCTTCGATGGTGGCTTGCAAATTCAGCAGCCCCTGCTCGATGGTGTTCAGATGGTCTTTTGCTTCTTCGATGAAGTAGCCGAGGATGCGCTGTTGTTGTTCCGACAGCATAACGGTGTTCCTTCTAAGTGCTTGGGGAAAATGCGCGAGGCAGGGACGGGGCAAGCGGGTCGAAATACAAGAGGGGCACACCCCCAAAATCTAACCTAATGTACCCGAATCTATCCAATGCCCCATCAAACGCAGAAATCAGCAGAACAGCAGAAATCAGATCCCGATCTGGGAGGCGCTACTTTTCAACGCGGAATCGTTCCACCGAGTTGAGCAGATCGCGGGCAACACCCACCAGGCTTTGCAGTGAACCCGACACGCGCTGAGCTTCTTGCGAGGTTTCCTGAGCGGTCAATTCCACCGATTGCATTACCTGAGCCACCGCCCGGGAGGTCTCGGTTTGCTCGATGGTGTCGGTGGTGATGGATCGCACCAGTACGTCGATGCGGTTTGACACCTGAATAATGTCTTCGAGCGATCGCTTGGCTTGTTCTGCCAGGCGCGTGCCCTCAATCACCTGCTGTGTGCCTTCTTCCATCGCAGTCATCACCGAGCCAGTCTCGCTTTGAATTTGCAGCACGATTTGCTCGATTTCCTTCGACGCTTTGGCAGCCCGGTCAGCAAGCTGGCGCACCTCGTCTGCCACAATTGCGAAACCACGTCCTGCTTCGCCCGCCCGTGCCGCCTCGATCGCCGCCGC